>CACNSV010000004.1 GCA_902623195.1 uncultured Prochlorococcus sp.
TAAATGCGCTACAAATAATTGCTCAATATATAAGAATAAAAAATGGAACGAGCACCAGCAAAGCTCCCAGAACAATAATTTTTGGTGGAAAAGCTGCTCCTGGTTATTTTATGGCAAAATTAATGATCAGATTTATTAATGGCATTGCAGATGTAGTTAATTCTGATCCTGATATGGATGGTTTATTAAGGGTGGTCTTTTTACCAGACTATAATGTAAAACTTGGTGAAATAGTTTACCCTGCAACTGATTTGTCAGAGCAAATTTCAACGGCTGGTAAGGAAGCTTCTGGTACCGGTAATATGAAATTCGCCATGAATGGCGCACTAACAATCGGCACACTTGATGGGGCAAATGTTGAATTAAGAGAATTGGTAAAACCTGAAAACTTTTTCTTGTTCGGAAAAACCGAAAGTGAAATCATGAAATTGAAAAACAAAGGATATAATCCGCAAAGCTTCATTAAAAATTCTAGTGAATTAAAAGAAGTTCTTAGACTTATAGATATTGGTCATTTTAGTAATGGAGATAAAGAATTATTTAAGCCTTTACTTAATAGCCTTACAGGTATAGATCCCTTTTTTGTGATGGCAGATTTTGAAGATTATTTAAATACGCAAGATATAGTTAGTAAGGCTTGGAATGATAAAAAGAAGTGGAATAAAATGGCTTTATTAAATACAGCTAGATCAGGATATTTTTCTTCTGATAGAGCAATCAGAGAATATTGTGATTCAATTTGGAAAGTCGAGCCAATGCCGGTTGATATCACATGTGATATTGAAGAACTAACCAATTAATTCTTTTTATCTGGAAAATCAGGAGTCTGATGAAATAATCTATTTAAAATTAATCTATCGATATTAAGTGGATCAGGAGCAATTACTCCAGCTATTTCTTTAAATTCAGTCTCAATTTTATCTGAAACTTTTATTCCAAAGATACGTTCCATCAAAGCTTCAATCGAGTACAAATATGCATTGATATTTTCAAGTTCACTTATTGAATCTTCTAGTTCTGCTTTAGTGTAGATATTTCTTTCTTCGTAATATTCATCTCCCTTATCATCTAGGCAAGCCATTTTATTTTGTAATTCTTCCGTTACTTTTCCGCAAAGGGTTCTAAAAGATTGAATCGATGCCCAATTAAGTTCCTGTTGCTGTTTAAGAGTAGGAAATTCTCTTATTAATCGATCATGCTCTCTATAAAATCTTTGGCAATCTGAGCATTGGCATGGTTCTTCTGTCACACGAGTTATTTAAAACTATTTATATAATCGCATTAATTATGCACTTATAGTTGGGCCATCAAATAAATCTTCATTTTCATCTATAGAATCAGGACTTTCTGGTAAAGGTATTTCAATACTCGTAACTAAATTAATAACATCCCTTAAACGCATCGAATCTGCAAACCAACCCATAGCTTGTTCTGCGTCTCCACGCTTTTCAGCATCATTAGCTTGATCTTCATGGGCCTCTGCTAACAAAGCGAGCCAACAAAGGCATCTTGCTTGAACGATCGAAAGATCTAGATCATTAGGTTGAGATTTCGCAATACGTTCATGCTCTTGTTGAACTAAGAGCTTTAAACGCATATCATGTAGCTTTGCCATAAAAGCTTAATTACTATCTATACGCTAGCTAGAGAGTGGCAAATTTGCACATATACTAAATATAGTTTAGTAACTTTTACGGGACTGGGGGGATTTGAACCCTCGACCTACGGTTTAGGAAACCGTTGCTCTATCCTGCTGAGCTACAGCCCCACTAGATGTTTTTTTTAATAATAGGTATTATGCTAAATAAAAGCAGGAGAGGTAATCGCAAAATAGTTTTATTTTGGAAACAAAATAAAACTATTTTGAGGAAAGTCCGGGCTCCCACATGGCCAGGCTCGCTGGGTAATTCCCAGTACGGGAAACCGTGAGGATAGTGCCACAGAAACATACCGCCTAATGCTCGATCAGCATGGTAAGGGTGCAAGGGTGCGGTAAGAGCGCACCAGTAATATCGAGAGATATTAGCTAGGTAAACCCCGGCTGGGTGCAAGGCTAAGAAGATTTGATGGCCATTATTAATTCTTCTTTAAAGTGCCGCTTGAGGCTGAGAAGTAATTCCAGTCCTAGATAGATGATTGCCCACCTTTTTCTAAAGGTGAACAGAACCCGGCTTATGACCTGCTTTTACTATTAATTTTCTAGTTAATAAAGCAAAATCAATGGATAAAAAGAGAGTCGAAGATATAGTTAATTTTTTAAAATCTTTAAACATTAATTCAGTTAAATTTAACCAAATACTCATAACAAATAACCTAGCAAAACTAAGTATTATTAATGAAGCTCTTACACACTCATCAATGAGCAAAAAGATAAACCATGAAAAATTAGAATTTCTTGGAGATGCTGTTTTAAGACTATCTGCATCTGAATTTATTGAAAATAATTTCCAAAGGTTAGACGTAGGAGAGAGATCTGAACTAAGAGCACAAATTGTAAGTGATGAATGGTTAGCAAAATTTGGAAAATTAATTCATTTAGAAAGAATAATAATTATCGGACCAAAAGCTTTGGGAGATAGTTCTTCAAAAGATACAATTATCGCAGAAATTACTGAAGCTCTTATTGGCGCCTTTTATAAATGCTTTAGTTCAGCAAAAGAAATAAATTTGTGGCTGGATAAATATTGGTTAAAAGATTCGAAACTAATACTTGATTCACCATGCAAATTTAACGCAAAATCTAAGTTACAAGAATGGTGTCAAAGTAAATCTATAAATTTGCCTATTTATAAGATTACTGAGACTTCAAAAACTCATGGTGATCAAAAAAGATTTTATTGTGAGGTTTTTATCAAAGATAAATTATACGCTACTTCTTATGGGCCATCTCATAAAAAAGCTGAGAAGATTGCCGCCTCAAAAGCAATTGAATTTATAATGAGAACTAATATTGATTAATTTACACTAGTTCCAAATGTTGTAAAGAAAAAGTTATTAGCTTATCCCAATTACCGCCTTCAAACAGGACTGCAGCTTTCTTTCTTGTTACCCTTTGAACAAAACCTTTATATCCTTTATAAATTGAATTTTCATCTTTAACTTTCACTATTGAGCCAGGTAATATTGGTTTTGAACTATTATCCATAGTAATTTCTATTCACTTGTTTACATAATATGACAGAAAATAAGGATTGGTTAGTAATTGGTATTATTACTTCTTCTCATGGAGTAGAAGGGAAATTAAATATTAGATCTTTAAGTGATTTTAGAGAAAGATTTACCCAGCCAGGTAAAAGATGGATACAAAAAGATAATGAAGAACCTATCCCCTACAATCTTATATCTGGAGTTCAAAAGCCAGGGAAGAGTTCATTCATCATCACTTTAGAAGGTATTAAAGATAGAAATGAAGCAGATAATTTCAAACAATATAAATTACTTGTTAAAAGTGATGATATCCCAAAATTAAAAGATAATGAGTTTCATCTAAATCAACTAATAGATTTAGATGTAAAATTAAATGTTAATAGTAAAATAAAAATTATTGGGACCGTAGTTGATTTAATAACAGAAAACAGCAATCTAATTGTTGTTAGATTAAATCACAATAATAAAAATGTCTTAATACCGTTTGTCAAAGAGATTGTGACAAATATAGACAGAAAAAATAAGTATTTAATTATTGATCCTCCAAAAGGATTGTTAGATCTATAAATTTGTCATCTTTTTACAGAAAACTCAGTTTCACTCTACAGTGACGCTCTTAGCAAGGTTCCTTGGTTGATCAACATCAAGTCCTCTATGAGCTGCAATGTGATAACTTAAAAGTTGCATTGGTATAACTGTCAATAATGGAGATATCCATTCATCTGTTAAGGGTAAAGGTATTAAATAATCAAAAATTTCGGTGCCCTCACATTCTGGAGCAATACCCACTAAATAAGAATCTCTTGCTTTAGCTTCTTGTGCATTACTAATAACTTTTTCAAAGACATTACCAGGAGTAGCAATTGATATAACTGGAACTTTCTTTTCTAATAAAGCGATTGGTCCATGTTTCATTTCTCCAGCTGGATAACCCGCAGCATGAATATAACTTATCTCCTTTAGTTTGAGAGCTCCTTCTAAAGCGATAGGATAATTAATACCTCTTCCAAGAAAAATTACATCTTTTATATTCGAAAAATTATGAGCTAGTTCTTCAGCAATTTTATTATGGCTATAAATTAAATCCTCCAGAAGTGGAGGTACTTTAATCAAATTTGAAATCAAATTATCAATTTCCTCACGTTTTTTAGTTTTTCTTACTTGTGCAAATGTTATTGCTAAGCCATAAAAAGATAATAATTGACCAAAAAAAGTTTTTGTAGCGGCAACTCCAATTTCTACACCAGCTGATATATCAATGACGTTTGGAATAAGTCTTGAAATTGAACTATCTAGTCTATTTGTTATTGCAATAAGGTTTGGTTTATAAGAATCTTTCCCTGAAGAGTCTCTCCTTTTAATTTCCATATTTAGAGCAGCAAGTGTATCAGCTGTTTCTCCTGATTGAGTTATGCCAATAGTTAGAATATTAGGAGATAAAGGTGGAGGAGAATATCTAAATTCACTTGCATAAAAAACACTTGTGGGTATACCCGAGTATTGTTCGAGTAAATAGCTCCCTACTAAAGCAGCATGTCTACTTGTTCCACATGCAAGAATTTGTATTTGATCTATATTTTTTAAAAAATCAATATCAAATGAATATTTTATAGATGTAAATGAAGATCCAGCATTTCCTAAAAATTGTTTTATCCAATTTTTTGCAATCTGAGGTTGATCATAAATCTCCTTAAGCATATAGTGTTTGAAATGCTTTTTATCAACTATCTGTTCTGATAATTTTAAAGAGATTGGATTCCTAAATTGTCTTTCATTTTCTGAATTATAAATTTCAATACCTAATGGTGTTAATAAAGCTATCTCTTCATCTTCCATAGGCAGAATAGTATTTGTAATATTTATAATTGCAGGCGTATCACTAGCACATACAAATTCACCTTCGCCTAAACCAATAATTAATGGTGCCTGCTTTCTTGCAACAACCAGTGAATCTGGAGAGTCGGACCATATAACTGCAAGAGCATAAGCACCTTCAAGATCAGAAATAACATTCCTTACAGCTATAAGTAAGGTGGTTCCATTATTTTTTAAGTTAAGCTTACTAAGGTTGTGTAATTCTTTTTGTATTAAATGAGGTATAACCTCTGTATCTGTGTCAGAGGTAAAGACGATTCCTTCTGATTCTAATTTTGTTTTTAATTCTAAGTAATTTTCTATAATTCCATTCTGAACAACTGCAACTTTTTCATTCGAATCACAATGAGGGTGCGCGTTTTTTATAACTGGTTTTCCATGAGTAGCCCAACGAGTATGACCAATACCTAATGAACCTGAAATAATATTTTTATCTAATTTTTGTTTAAGGTTTTTTAGTTTTCCCTCTTCTTTATGACAAATTAATTTTTTATTATCTGAATCTATTACAGCGATTCCTGCGGAATCATAGCCTCTATATTCAAGTTTTTCTAAACCTTCAACTAGTAAAGGTAAAGCTTGTCTATAGCCTGTAACTGCTACTATGCCACACATAAAATTTTATTTTAACTTAATAGAAATATATTGATTAGAATTATAATGTGGACTGTATGAAAACTGCACTAACAGTTTTAATAAGCAAGACCCATGCTTCTAGAAGTCTCATCTCCCAAATAAACTCTAATACTTAAGAAATCGGTAGGACAAGCTGTTTCACATCTTTTGCAACCTACACAATCTTCAGTCCTAGGAGATGAAGCTATTTGTCCAGCTTTACAACCATCCCACGGTACCATTTCTAAAACATCGAGAGGACACGCCCTTACACATTGGGTACACCCAATACATGTGTCATAAATTTTAACTGCGTGTGACATTATGCTATTTGATCTTTGAAAACCTTCAATAATACTATTGTCTAACAAAGTAAAGTATGTCCTTTAATAAGAATAGTGTCGTAAATCTTAACCGCGTGTTACATAAAAATTTGCCCTAGCAGCCTTTTTTTAATAATATTACTAACAATCAAACAAAATATTTAAGATATGCTTCACTCTTGTTAACTCAAGGTCATACAATCTTAAAGAATAATTCTGTTTATTTAATAACTATGTCTCAAGAAGAAATTTTCCAAAAAGTTCAAGCAATTGTTGCAGAACAACTAAGTGTAGAATCAGGTGAAGTAAAATCTGCCTCTAACTTTCAAAATGATCTTGGTGCAGATTCCTTAGATACTGTTGAATTAGTAATGGCTTTAGAGGAGGCTTTTGATATAGAGATTCCTGATGAAGCCGCAGAAGGTATCGCTACAGTTGGAGATGCTGTTAAATTTATTGAAGAAAAAAAAGGTTAGTTAAGGATGGGGAATTTCCATCGAGTAGTTATTACTGGAATTGGAGCAGTTACTCCAATAGGTAATAGCATAGAAGAGTATTTACTCGGCCTTCAAAAAGGAGCAAATGGAGTTTCTAATATAACTTTATTTGACGCTGGCCTACATCCATGTAAATTTGCAGCAGAAGTAAAAAATCTTCAACTTGAAAATTTTATCGAGCCAAAAGAATCGAAAAGGTGGGATAGATTTTCGCAATTTGGAGTAATTGCAGCTAAACAAGCCTTTGATGATTCTGGTTTAGAAATCAATGAAAGAAATGCTTCTAGAATTGGAGTAATTATTGGCTCTGGTGTAGGAGGATTATTAACAATGGAAACTCAGGCACAAACTCTTAGTTATAAAGGACCAAAAAGAGTTAGCCCTTTTACAGTACCAATGATGATCCCTAATATGGCATCTGGCTTAGCTGCAATTGCATTAGGAGCTAAAGGTCCAAGTTCATCAGTTTCAACAGCATGTGCAGCGGGTTCAAATGCTATTGGAGACTCATTTAGATTATTACAACTTGGCAAAGCAGATGCGATGATTTGTGGAGGAGCTGAAGCAAGCATCACACCACTTGGCGTTGCTGGTTTTGCGAGCGCTAAAGCTCTCTCTTTTAGGAACGATAGTCCTCAGACTGCAAGCAGGCCTTTTGACGCTGAGAGAGATGGGTTTGTAATTGGAGAAGGATCTGGCATCCTAATCTTAGAAACTCTGGAACATGCAAAAAATAGAGGTGCAAAAATATACGCTGAAATTGTTGGTTATGGAACAACTTGTGATGCGCATCATATAACTTCTCCTTCTCCTGGAGGTACAGGAGGAGCCGCAGCGATTAGCCTGGCATTAGAAGATGCTTCATTAGACATAGATAAAGTTGATTATATAAATGCCCATGGTACTAGTACTTCAGCAAACGATAGTAATGAAACATCAGCAATAAAATCAATTTTTAAAGACAGATCATACCTTATTCCTGTAAGCTCTACTAAGTCGATGACTGGTCATCTTTTAGGAGGCTCAGGAGGAATAGAAGCTGTCGCTTGTGTCCTCTCTTTGACACATAATTTTATCCCTCCTACAATTAACTACGTTAATCGAGATCCAGCTTGCGATCTTGATTATGTACCAAACAATGCTAGAGATGCTCAAATTAAAGTAGCTCTTTCAAACTCCTTTGGCTTTGGTGGTCACAATGTTTGTCTTGCTTTTAGCAAACTTAAATAACAACAACAAAGCCCTTCTATTCAACTTACCTCAATTAAAACAATGGTCTCTGCAACCGTTTCATTAGAATCACTCTGTGTAAATAGTATAAGAATGCTGGCTGTAGATGCAGTAAATAAATCTAATAGTGGACATCCTGGTCTCCCAATGGGTTGTGCTCCTATGGGTTATGCCTTGTGGCATAACATAATGAACCATAATCCAAATAATCCAAAATGGTTTAATAGGGATCGCTTTGTTTTATCCGCTGGGCATGGTTGTATGTTGCAATATGCTTTATTACATTTAACTGGATATAAATCAGTAACTATTGAAGATATAAAAGAATTTAGACAGTGGGGATCTAAGACACCCGGTCATCCTGAGACTTTTGAAACTGACGGAGTAGAAGTAACCACTGGTCCACTTGGGGCTGGTATATCAAACGCAGTAGGTTTAGCAATCGCAGAATCACACCTCGCTGCAAAATTTAATAAACCAAATTTTGATATTGTTGACCATTACACATATGTGATTATGGGTGATGGATGTAATCAAGAAGGAATCGCTTCTGAAGCTTGTTCTCTAGCAGGACATCTGAAGCTAGGAAAATTAATAGCTTTATATGATGATAATCAGATAACTATAGATGGGAGAACAGATGTATCTTTTACTGAAGATGTTCTAAAAAGATATGAGGCGTATGGATGGCACATACAACATGTAGAAGATGGTAATCATGATATTCAAGGAATAACAAAAGCTATTCAGGCTGCAAAATCAGTTAAAGATAAACCATCAATAATTAAGATTTCTACAACAATTGGATATGGATCTCCCAATAAATCAGACACTGCAGGTATTCATGGAGCTGCTATCGGTCAAGAAGAAGCAGATTTAACAAGGAATTTCCTTCAGTGGGAATACCCTCCATTTGTGATACCAAATGAAGTTTATGATCACTTCAGACAAGCGATAACAAAAGGCGAAGCCACTGAAAAGGATTGGAATCAAAAATTTGATGAATATAAAAGATCATTTCCTCAAGAAGGAACAGAATTATCCAGAATGTTAAATGGAGAATTACCAGATAATTGGCATAAGGATTTACCGTCTTATACCCCAGCTGATAAGGGTTTAGCGACCAGAAAACACTCTCAGATCTGTTTAGGTTCTCTTGGACCAAATCTTCCAGAATTAATAGGTGGATCTGCTGACCTTACCCACTCAAACTATACTGACATTAAAGGTGAAAGCGGATCTTTTCAAGCTCATTCTCCAGAAAAAAGATATTTGCATTTTGGAGTTAGGGAGCATGCCATGGCAGCCATATTGAATGGAATTGCCTACCATAATAGCGGTCTAATTCCTTATGGAGGAACATTTTTAGTTTTTGCAGATTATATGAGAGGTTCAATGAGATTATCAGCTCTAAGTGGATTAGGAGTAATTTATGTATTAACTCATGACTCAATTGGAGTAGGAGAAGATGGACCAACGCATCAGCCCGTAGAAACGATCCCTTCCCTTAGAGCTATGCCGAATATGCTTGTTCTAAGACCTGGTGATGGTAATGAAACAAGTGGAGCCTACAAAATTGCTATTCAAAATAGAAATAGGCCATCTGCTTTATGTTTAAGCCGCCAAGGAATGCCCAATCAAGAAAATACATCTATAGATAAAGTGGCATTAGGTGGATATATTGTTTCTGATTGTAAAGGAACTCCAGATGTCATTTTCATAGGTACAGGAAGTGAGCTTAATTTGTGCATTGAAGCAAGTAAAGAAATATCTGCTTTTGGTAAAAAGACCCGAGTAGTTTCTATGCCTTGCGTTGAACTTTTCGAAGAACAAGATCCTTCATATAAAGAGAGTGTTCTACCAAGCAATGTGAAAAAACGAGTTATAGTAGAAGCTGCTCATTCCTTTGGATGGCATAAATATGTCGGTCTTGATGGAGCTTGCATTACTATGGACAGATTTGGAGCCTCTGCCCCTGGTGGAAAATGTCTTGAAAGTTTTGGTTTTACGGTTGAAAATGTAGTTAATAAAACAAAAGAAATTTTATAATAATTACCTAAGAGTTGCTATTACTATGACACTTAGTAAGTTTATTATTTAATTCATCAAGCGTTTCGTCTGATATTTTTGAATTCATAGGGCAATGCTTAGGTCCACACATTGAGCAAAACTCTGCCTTTTTAAATATTTCTTCAGGTAATGTTTCATCATGAAATTGCTTTGCTCTTTCTGGATCAAGTGATAATTCAAATTGCTTATTCCAGTCAAAATTATAACGAGCATGACTTAATTCATCGTCTCTATCTCTTACACCGGGCCTATGTCTAGCAATATCTGCAGCATGAGCAGCAATTTTATAAGCGATTAGGCCTTCTCTTACATCTTTAGCATTTGGGAGGCCTAAATGCTCTTTAGGAGTAACGTAACACAACATCGCTGTGCCATACCAACCCGCCATAGCTGCTCCAATAGCACTTGAGATATGATCATAACCAGGTGAAATATCAGTAACCAAAGGTCCTAAAACATAGAATGGAGCTTCTGAGCATTCCTCCATTTGCTTCCTTACATTAAATTCTATTTGATCCATAGGTACATGTCCTGGCCCTTCAACCATTACTTGAACATTATGTTCCCATGCCCTTTTTGTAAGCTGGCCTAATGTTTTTAATTCAGCTAATTGGGCCTCATCAGAAGCATCATGCAAGCAACCAGGCCTGAGAGAATCGCCAAGAGAAAAAGTACAATCATATTTTTTAAATATTTCGCAAATATCGTCAAAACGAGTGTAGAGTGGATTTTGTTTAAAATGATGCAGCATCCATTGAGCCAAAATACCACCGCCTCTACTAACTATACCTGTAATCCTTCCTTTAACTTTTGGTAAATGCTCTATTAATAAACCTGCATGAATAGTTTGATAATCTACACCTTGTTGGCATTGCTTTTCTATAATATGCAAGAAATCATCTTCAGTTAATCGAGCGATTGAACCTTGAACACTTTCCAGCGCTTGATATACAGGCACTGTACCAATAGGGACAGAAGAAGCATCAATAATTGCTTCTCTGACCTCATCTAAATTCACTCCGCCAGTAGATAAATCCATTACGGTATCAGCACCATACTTAACTGCAAGATTAAGTTTTTCGACTTCTTCAGCTATATTACTAGCATTTGGAGACGCTCCAATATTGGCATTAACTTTACATTTTGAAGCGATTCCAATACACATAGGCTTTAAATTCAAGTGATTTATATTTGCGGGTATAATTAGCCTTCCTCTTGCCACTTCTTCCATGATTAAAGATGCGGGCAAGTTTTCTCTCTTTGCGACGTATGACATCTCCTCTGTGATCTGACCATCTCGTGCAAAATTCATTTGAGTAATATTTTTCCTACCTAATCGCGGTTTTATCCAAGAATTTCTCATAGCTAAAAATTTAAAAGTTTATTACTAAAGTTTGATCATGAATCCACTTTCCTTCGTCAGTTTTAACTGAATCAGGTTCAAAGGGTATGATCTCAGCTTGAAGAATTAATGTTCAAGCACCCCTAGCATTAATTAATTAATAGCTATTTTTAATCAATAAAACATCCAAGAATTACTTATTAGAGTAAAAAAATAAGATTTTATTTATTTTTTGAAAAATTCTTTATTTTATTTAGAATGTCTTCCCTATTAGTTTTTCTATTGAATTCTCTTTCAGCTATTAAATAAATTCCAATAATGCCAATGGGTACATAAAAATGCTTCTTTCTATTTTCTCTAAAAGTTAATCCTAAAAAAGAAATTAATATCATTAAAGGAGTTATTAATGTGTAATAGTAATTATTTTTTGACTTCATTTTTATCTTTTCATTTATTAAATCTAATTATAGTATCTGTAATTAACTTAATTGCTACACGGATTGCCATCTCATCAGGATTAAATTCAGCGCTATGTAAAGGAGAAAAATTATCATTTTTAGTTACACCTAATCTAAACATAGCACCAGGTACATAACTTAAAAATTCGGCAAAATCTTCTGCCCCCATTGAAGGCTTTTGAAGTTCAATAACGTTTTCATTCCCGAATAAACTTAAAGCAGATTCCCTTAAAACTCTATTAATTTCTAAATCATTATTCACCGGAGGTGTAATCTTTCTAAATTTAATTACACACTCAGCTCCACAGGTTTTTCCTAAAGAAGAGATTGTTGAATTTAACCATTTCCCTATATTGTCAAATACATCTACATTAGTACATCTAACTGTTCCAAGAATTGTAACTTGTTCTGCCAAAATATTATAAGCTTTACCTCCATTAATTTTTCCAAAGGTAATCACTAATGGATCTAGCACATCTAATTCTCTAGTAACTGCTTCTTGTACTCCAGAAATAATTTTTGATGCTGCCCAGATAGAATCTATACCTTCATAAGGTCTAGCGCCATGACCCGATTTACCATTAATCTCTATAGAGAGTTCTCCAGCTGCTGCAGTAAGACTACCCTCCTTAATACCAACTTTCCCAACTGGTAATTCAGGGAAGACATGCACTCCTAGTATTTTTTTTAGGTTTTCTATAGCTCCATCTTCAATCATCCATTTAGCACCACTCGCTATTTCTTCAGCTGGTTGAAATATTATTCTTACACCAAATTTAAGTTTAAAATCCTTAATTAACTGAGCGACTCCTAAACCAATACTAATATGCAAATCATGACCACAAGCATGCATAACGCCATCTAAGGTTGATGAGAAATCCAAATTGGTATTTTCATGAATTGGAAGAGCATCCATATCCACTCTCAGTCCAATATATCCATTATCACTTGGACCAAATTCAGCAATAATTCCAGTTTTACCTATTGATTCCCTAACTTTCCAACCGATATTTCTTAAATAACCAGCTATTAAAATTGCAGTCTGATGTTCTAAACCACTAAGTTCTGGATGAGCATGAATATGTCTTCTTATATCAATAATTTCATTTATAACTAAATCAAGCTTTATATCTAAATTGTCCATATTCATAAAATTACTTAAGAGCAATAAATTTCATCAAATCCTTAACTGGAGCTGGAGGCCATCTTCTTACTTCCAACAACCAATCTTCCTCAGAATATCGTGGATCTAATTCTATTACTGCGACCCAATTACTTTCAGCCTCACCATAGTGACCTTTTGACCATGTCAATGCAGTTAAAGCTGCTCTGGCATCTGCGAAAGTGGGATATTTCCTTATTAAATTTCTTAATTCTTGCTCAGATTTATTAAAGTTGCCCAATTCATAATCAGTTAAAGCCAAGCTTGATCTTGCCATTGCAAAACCAGGATTTGCTTTTGATGCATTATCGTATAATTCTCGAGCATTTTCCCAATTATTTAAAGAACCTTCAACATTAGCTAAATTGTACATTGCTGAAAAGTTATCCTTGTCCCTTGATATCACAAGAGAATAGTCATCTTTAGCATCTAACCAAAGACCTAGCGATTCCTTAGCAATACCTCTATTAATATAAGGATCTAATTCATTACCACCTAAATTAATAGCATTATTTTGATCTTTTATAGCGCCTTTAGGATCTCCCACAACAAGTTTTACATTACCTCTGTTACTAAAAGCAGCAGCATCATTTGGAAATTTTTCTAAATATTGATTCCATTTATCTAATGATATTTCAAATTGACCACTTGAACTTGCATTTAATGCATCCTTAAATAATACTTCTCTATCATCTAAAGACAAAACAGGATTAATTCGTAGAAATAAAATTAAAAAAATTGATATAAATAAGAAATTTTTCATGTCATGATCAATTTATAATGCATGGTATTCATTTAAATAGTTTTCACCAGTGGTTGTAAGGATTCTTCCTCGAGATGTTCTAGAAATAAAACCCAATTGAATTAAATATGGTTCGACAATAAATTCTAACATTGTTGAATCTTCACTTAAAGCTGCAGAAATTGATTCTAATCCCACGGGACCGCAATTATTGTTATGCAAATACTTCAAAAAACTTCTATCAATTTCATCTAAACCTCTATGATCAATTTTCTGATTATTTAAGACTTTTTCAACAACTTCAATAGTTACAATATTATTTTTCTGAATTACTTGAGAATAATCTCTTGATCTTTTCAGTAATCTTAGTGCAATTCTAGGCGTTCCTCTAGAACACAAAGCCAATCTAAGACTTGCTTCTTCATCGATTACAATATTTATGAGATTTGAAAAATTTATAATTATCTTTTGTAAATTTTCAGGAGAATATAGATATAATTTTTGACAAATTCCAAATCGATCTCTCAATGGACTACTAAGAGAGGCAAGCTTAGTTGTCGCTCCAATTAAAGTAAATTTTGGTAAGTTTATAGTCCTACATCTAGTACCTCTACTTGCGCCAATAGTTAGATCCAATTTAAAATCTTCTAATGCTGGATATAAGATTTCTTCTGTTAAATTACTTAATCTATGAATTTCATCTATAAATAAAATCTCATTTTCTTTAAGTCCTAGAAGCAGGCCAACGATATCACGAGGTCTTTCTAATGAAGAAGCATTAATCACCTTACATTTAGTATTCATTTCATTCGCCACTATAAGAGCTAATGTTGTCTTACCTAATCCAGGCTGACCATATAAAAGTAAATGATCTAAGCATTCCCCTCTAAATAAAGATGCATCAATAGATATTTTTAAAAAGGATTTTAATTTATCATGACCAATAAATTCATTAAAATATTTAGGTCGATTTGAAATTACTTGTGAATCTGATTTATCTTCCGGAAGGATTTCAGGTTTAACAAGCCTTAGCTCTTTTTTTGAGCGAGGAGAATTAGATTCATTTATATTTGAAGATATTATTGCCATAATGCAAGATTAATAGCTTTTACTCCTAGGAGAAACTTTTTTTAAGATTAAAATGAAAAAAAATTCAAAGAAAGATTTAACAACTAGACCACTAGCTCAAAATAAGTATGCAAAATTTCAGTATGAAATAATTAATACAATTGAAGCTGGCATTGCTCTTTTAGGAACCGAAGTTAAAGCGATCAGGAATGGTAAAGCAAATTTAAGAGACGGATATTGCACTTTTAGAAATAATGAAATTTTGCTAAAGAATGTCCACATTTCACCACATAAACACACAGGGGGGTTTTTTAATCATGATCCTTTAAGAGATAGAAAATTATTAGTACATAAAAATGAAATTATAAAATTAAAAATCAGCACTGAAAAAAAAGGATTAACAATTATTCCATTATCAATATATTTAAAAGGATCATGGATAAAAATTAAAATAGCCGTTGGTAAAGGAAAAAATTTACATGATAAAAGACAATCTGATAAAGCAAAAAATATCAGAAAAGAAATCAGATCAGCATTAATACGCTAAAAAACATTACTCGGGATCTAAACTAACTGTTTCAGGGGGTGGAGAAGGATCTGGATCAGCTATAAGCATGTGTTGCAAGACTATCTCTGGTCTTTCACTATCTCTCCATCTAATTTTATAAGCAGGCATTTTTGTACCTCTGCTTGTAGTTTGTTCAACAGGTTCCATTACCCAGCCTCTTCTAGATCGGCCTTGAGGATTTCTTTTCACAACCGCATCTGTGTGCTTGAAGCGGAAACCAACACGTTCACCACTCATTTAAAAAATTTCGTATTGGATCAATTAATTTATTTTACTTCATCCAAGGTAAATTTTTAAGATTTATTTTAACTATGTTCTGGTTTTAATAATGGGAAAGGAATAACATCTCTTATTGAAGCACTATTAGTTATCAGCATTATTAAGCGATCGATCCCAATTCCCAAACCTCCAGTAGGAGGCATTCCTATTTCTAAAGCTTGTAAAAAATCTTCATCAATTGAATGAGCCTCTAAATCACCTGCATCTCTTAAAGATTGCTGAATCTCTAACCTTTCTCTTTGATCTAGAGGATCAATAAGTTCACTAAAAGCATTTGCAATTTCTCTTCCTGCAATAAATAATTCAAACCTTTGAACAAAATCTTTATTTTTATCATGCCTTCTTGCTAAAGGGGAAATTTCAATTGGATAATCAATAATAAAAGTAGGTTGAATTAAATTAGATTCAACTTTCTGTTCAAAGATCTCATTTAATAACCTTCCAATAGTATTTATTTTTGAAGGAATTTGAATATTTTGCTTTGTTAAAGCTTCTTTCGCTTTACAAAAGTCGCCATTAAATATATCAAAATCAATTCCTGTAACTTTTTTCACAGAATCTTTCATAGAAATCTTTTCCCATGGTTGTTCAAAATTAATTTGTTCACTTTGATAATTAATTTTCAAAGTTTTACAAGTTGTTTGAACAACATGTGATATTAATTCTTCTGTTAATTGCATCATATCTACGTAATTTGCGAATGCTTGATAAATCTCTACTGAAGTAAATTCAGGGTTATGTTTTGTACTGATACCTTCATTGCGAAAAATCCTCCCTAATTCATAAACTTTCTCAAACCCACCTACAACCATTCTTTTAAGATGTAATTCCGTCGCAATTCTTAGATAAAGAGGTATATCCAATGTATTATGGTGCGTTATAAATGGTCTTGCTTCCGCCCCACCAGCTTCAGATTGAAGGATAGGAGTTTCAATTTCTAAGAAATTTCTTTCATCAAGCCATCTTCGAATTAAACTAATACATAAAGCTCTAGTTTTAAATACTTCTTTTGAAAGAGGATTAACAATTAGATCAAGATATCTTTGTCTATACCTTTTTTCTATATCTGTGAGACCATGCCATTTATCAGGTAAAGGCTGTAAAGATTTAGAAAGCATTTGCCATTTTAAAACTTTGATTGATAGTTCACCTTTATTTGTTTTTTTAATACTGCCATGAACACCAATCCAATCACCAATATCAACTAATTCTTTGAGGTCTTCAAAACATAATTTTTTATTATCCGAGTCAATGATTAACTTCTCAAGATAGAGTTGAATTGAACCTTCTTGATCGCTAATACTAAAGAAAGCTATCTTACCCATCACACGTCTAGCTAAAACTCTTCCAGCTATAGAAACATTGAGATCGAATTCTTCACCACTCTTAAGGTAGCTAAATTTTTCAATTAAATATTTTGAGGTGTGTGTAACTTTAAAATTTTCACTATATGGATTAAAACCCTTGCTTCTTAAAATTTTTGCTTTATTTAAGCGTGCTTCTCTAAATTCTGACAAAATTTGTTTACCTAAGATTTATTAAATAAATTTATCAAAATAAATTTCAACTTGCCAAAGATGTAGCGGTTTCTCCTACACGTTGAGAAGCATATCCAATTCCTCTTACAGTAAGTATTAACTCTGGATTCCTAGGATCAGGTTCTAACTTGCCTCTTAATCGAGCTACATATACATCAACGACTCTTAAATCAGCAGCTCTTCTTGGTGGATAACCCCATAATTGCTCCAATATTTCAGCTCTTGGTACAACCTTACCTGGTTCATCAAACAATAATTCAAGAAGACTAAATTCAGTATAAGTTAAGCTTATCCTGTCTCCAGCCCGTGAAACCTGACGCCTATTTGTATCAACTACTAAGTTACCAAACTTCATTACACCTTTCCCTGAAGGAACTTCTTTAGTCTCAGCGACAGAAACGCTTGGACCCATTCTTCTTAAAATAGTTGCGATTCTTGCCTCTAGCTCTTTAGGACTAAATGGCTTGGAAAGATAATCGTCAGCTCCTAAATCTAGCCCAGCAACTCTTTCTGAAATTGCTTCAAGGGCTGTTAAAAATATTATTGGAACTACAGATTCTGCTCTAATCCTTCTACAAACTGCAAAACCATCCATTTTAGGAAGCATGACATCAAGGACTATCAAATCAGGGTCTTCCTTATGGAAAGACTCTATAGCCTCTTCTCCATTAGTTGCGGAAAAAACTTCATAACCAGCTAATTGTAGTCTTGTAACCAAAACTTTTAATACTGCTGGTTCATCATCAACAACTAGAATACTTGCTTTTGACATCGATAAAAAAGAATTTACTGATTGAATTCAAAACAGAATATGCGTTGAATATTTAATTAATATTAATCCTACAAGTAAAAATATAACATTAAGTACTGTAAAAGGTATATCTTGTATATCTACAAATTTTTTTTATTATTCAAATTACGCATTTAAATAAATATTATTTATGAACAGTACATTCAAATTTTTAATTTATATTTTTTACTAAATAAAAAATAAAGCCATTTACAGAAAAACGGAGCCAATAAACTTGTCAAAAAGACTTGAGCAAAGATAATTTGAACACCATGTGAAAAAAACCATAAAGGATTATTTCCTAACAAAAGCCTAATAAGCATTTGACAAAAATAAATTAGGTCACATATTAAACTTCCAATGGCAGCAGTTAAGCCAAACTGAATTGGATTATTATTAAATTGATTTAAACTGCCAATTTTGCCGAACCAAAATCCACATATCATTAAACCTGGTATTTGAGTATATAAATCAGCATTAATAGTATCCAATATAAAGCCTAATAGAAATCCTAATAACATTGATTTAAATGGCCCATTAATAAGTGCCCAAGGCAATAACCAAAATATTGGCCAATTAGCTTGATATCCCATCAATGAGAACCAAGACGGATTCCAATGGATTAATAAAGGTATTATTAAAAAAGAAATAGGAGTTAGATATTGATTAAAATAAAACTTCATTCAATATCTCATTCTAAAAATTTGTACCCAATCAATAGCTTCTGGCTTCGCAATTAAGTTGACTGTCGCGATTGTATTAGGTTTTGATTCATTATCTATAGATTGAATAATACCTATTGGTATATTTGGAGGCAATATAGTACTTGCAGGAGAAGATAATATATAGTCACCTATTTTTATATCGACGTTTTTAGAGTAAAAAAATAATTTTGGATTTTTTGTTCCTACACCAATTAATAGTCCATGGAGATTTGCCCTTTGATTCCAAACACCAACTTTACTATTTGGAGCAGTAAGCAATTTAACTGAAGAAGTTAATTTAGAAGTATTATCTACAATACCAATCAACCCCCCAGGTCCTATTACTGCGTCTCCATTACTCACACCATTTTGAGAACCTTTATTTAAAAGAATTTCTTTCCACCAACTACCAATATTTCTTGATATTACTGATGCATTTAACTTATTATCTTCAGAAAAATTTTGAAGATCTAATAGCAGTCTTAAACGTAAATTATCCTTCTCAAGTTGATTTAATTTAATATTCAATTCTTGATTTATACTTTTTCTGAGAATTTCTTGTTGATATTCACCAGGCCAAAAAGGTTTTGATAAGAAATAATATATATCCCTATAAATAAAAGTTTTTGATAATCTTACAAACAATAATATTGAAAAAACCAATATTATCAACCAAAATTTTCTGCTATTCCACCAACGAGACGTTGAGAGCCGTCGGAACTTAACCACGAAATCTAATCTCTTACAGCATTTCTAGCAAAATCAGGAGTATCAACCACTCTCTTCAGCTTTTTGAAATCATCAAGTACTTCTCCGCAACCATTGACAACACATAACAATGGATTTTCTGCAATATGAGTAAAAATACCAGTTTCATGACTAAGCAAATCACTTACACCTCTCACTAGTGCACCTCCACCAGCAAGCATTATTCCTCTATCAACAATATCTGCAGCTAATTCTGGAGGAGTTCTTTCAAGCGTTCTTTTCACTGCCTCAACAATTTTATTTAAAGTATCTTTCATCGCCTCTCTAATTTCTCCAGATGTCAAATTAATACATCTAGGCAAACCAGATAACAAATGTAAGCCTCTAACTTCAATTGAGGTTTTATCAAATTCATCATTAGGGAATGCGGAGCCAATTTTAATCTTAATATCCTCCGCCGTCCTCTCTCCTACTACTAAATTATGCACTTTTTTAAGATACATAGCTATAGAATCATTAATTTCATCACCCGCCACTCTAACTGATTCGCTTAAGACCGTTCCGCCTAAGCTCAGCACCGCCACCTCGGTAGTACCTCCTCCGATATCTACAATCATAGTTCCAATAGGTTCAGTAACTGGCAGAGAAGCTCCTATAGCTGCTGCAACTGGTTCATCAATAAGATGAACTTCTCTTGCTCCAGCTAATCCAGCTTCTCGTACAGCTCTTCTTTCAACGCTAGTTACACCACTAGGAATTCCAATAACTAATCTAGGAGCAATAATTCCTCTACCTTCATTACTTTTTTGAATAAACATTTTCAGCATTTGTTCAGCTGCGTCAAAATCAGCTATTACCCCATCTTTAAGCGGTCTCACAGCACGAATATTTCCTGGTGTTCTACCGAGCATTAACTTAGCATCTTCTCCAACTGCTAAAGGAACACCTTCCTCAAGATCTAGCGCAACAACTGATGGCTCTTGCAAAACAACTCCCTTTCCCGAAACATGAATTAAAGTATTAGCAGTTCCCAGATCAATTCCAATATCTCTAGAGAATTTAAATCGATTAAAAATCATATTAATTAATTGTTAATTTATTCAGATAATATATTAATTTTTAAGGAAACTCTATAAATTAATTAATTAAGTTATGAACAGCTTGCAATCATTCAAGCAAAATTGAAAATCATGTGTATTATAAAAAAAAATATTTATGGAAATTAATTCAGTAAATTTAGTTGGTCGCGCTGGGCGAGAGCCTGATGTCAGATATTTTGAATCGGGTAGCACAGTTGCTAATTTCACTCTCGCAGTCAATAGAAGGAGTAGAGAGGAAGAACCAGATTGGTTTAATCTAGAAATATGGGGTAAACAGGCTCAAATTGCGGCTGATTATGTTCGAAAAGGTTCATTAATTGGGATTACAGGGAGCCTTAAAATAGATTCTTGGAAAGATAAAAATACCGGTGAAGATAGATATAAGCCTGTTATAAGAGTAGATAGATTAAACTTACTGGGATCAAAAAAAGATAACGAAACTAATAATAATTATTCAATGAATTCAAATGATAATACAACCAATGTCCCATTTTAAAATTTAACTTTAATATTTTTAATGTATTTAAAAATAAATAATATTAAAATTATCAGTATTATAGGTTTTATGTATGATTTAAAATTATCTACATATGATTCTATTATTCTATAATTTTCTCCAAACAAATAACCTGATAAAGATAATAATACAACCCATATTAAACTACCCAAAGTTGTCCATATAAGAAACTTCCGTAAAGGCATCAATTCAATACCAGCAGGTACTGATATTAAAGTCCTTATTCCTGGTATTAATCTTCCCCAAAAAACTAAAGAAATCCCATATTTATCAAACCATAATTTACTTTTATTAAGATCTTTAGAAGTAATACCTAAAAATTTACCTTTACTTTCAACAAAATTTGCGAGTTTCTTCTCGTTTAAGAATCTTCCTAAATAATACCAAGGTAATGCACCCAGGACTGTACCTATTAAACCAAAAATGACTAGTACATAAAAATTTAAATTACCTTGGTTAACAAAGAAACCACCTAAAGGCATAATTATTTCAGAAGGTATTGGAGGTATTAGATTTTCAAGAAACATTGCAAAACAAATAACCAAATATGCAACGTTAGGGTTATCTTTGACTGAATCTGAAATTATTTCAGGGATAGAAGTGACAATATTTAGAAATAAGATATCCAAATTTAATATCTGTATAATTCAGATTTGTATGGTCCATTTACAGAAACATTGATATAGTCGGCTTGCTCTTGAGTCAAAGTTGTTAATTTAGCACCAATCTTGTCTAAATGAAGTCTTGCTACCATTTCGTCTAAATGCTTAGGTAATACATAAACTTCGTTTAAATAGTCATCACCTTTAGTGAAAAGTTCAATTTGAGCTAACACTTGATTTGTAAAAGAATTACTCATTACAAAGCTTGGATGACCAGTCGCACATCCTAAATTAACCAACCTACCTTCTGCTAAAAGAATAATTTTATTACCACTTGGAAGAGAAATATGATCAACTTGAGGTTTAATATTTTCCCATTCATAATTTTTAAGTGAAGCTACATCTATTTCATTATCAAAATGACCAATATTACATACTATTGCTTCATCTTTCATTTTAATTAGATGTTCATGAGTAATGACTTTATAGTTGCCAGTTGCAGTTACAAATATATCTATATCTTTAACAACATCATCTAAAGTAACTACACTATAACCTTCCATTGATGCTTGAAGAGCACAAATAGGATCAACCTCTGCGACTTTGACAATAGCTCCAAGACCTCTTAAGGATTGCGCTGAACCTTTGCCAACGTCTCCAAATCCAATGACCAATGCAACCTTACCAGCTATCATTACATCAGTAGCTCTTTTGATACTATCAACTAATGATTCTCGACATCCATATAGATTATCAAATTTACTCTTAGTAACAGAGTCATTCACATTAATTGCAGGGAAAGGTAAATTACCTTCTTTTTGAAGTTGATATAACCTTGCTACACCAGTAGTAGTTTCTTCCGTAACACCAATAATATTTGCTTTTATTCTCGAATAAAAAGTTGAATCTTCTTTTAATTTAGTTTTAATAGAATTGAAAAGAGCAATTTCTTCTTCGTTTTGTGGATTATCAAGAACAGAAATATCTTTTTCTGCTTTACTACCTAAAATCAAGAGTCCAGTTGCATCTCCACCATCATCGAGGATCATATTAGGTGAATCATCCTCCCAATCCAAAATATAATGTGTGTACTGCCAATATTCATCTAATGTTTCTCCTTTCTTCGCATAAACAGGAATATTTCGTTGTGCGATAGCAGCTGCAGCGTGATCTTGTGTGGAGAAAATATTGCATGAAGCCCACTTAACTGCGGCACCCAATTCAACTAAAGTTTCAATTAATACTGCAGTTTGAATTGTCATATGTAAACTGCCAGCAATCTTTGCGCCTTCTAAAGGCTTTGAAGAATTATACTTTTGCCTTAACGCTATAAGTCCAGGCATTTCAGTTTCAGCAATATTGAGTTCTTTTCTCCCAAAATCAGCTAATGAAAGGTCTGCAACAACAAAATTTGGGATAGATACTTTATTTGAATTAGCGATAGTCATATAATATTAAAGCTATGAACATAACTATAGATGATTTTAGGTTGTAATCGTGTTTCTTAAAAATATATCTGAAACTATTTCTTTCGGAAAAGATTTTGTATCAAATCTGAAACCAAAATCAATCATTATATTAAAAGGGCCAATAGGAGCTGGCAAAACATCATTCGTTCAAGGTATTGGTCAAGGGTTGTGCATTAAAGAGTCCATAACAAGTCCAACATTTGCTCTCTCTCAGCACTATGACTCAGGATCCATGTATCTAATCCATATGGATCTTTATAGAATTGAAAGCAGCTTATCTGCAAGACAACTATTTTTAGAAGAAGAGGAAGAATTGGAAACAAATAATGGCATTTTAATGATTGAGTGGCCTGAACTTATTGAGCCAATTCTTGAAATTTATTGGACAATAGAAATTAATTACACCTCTAAATATGGGAGAGACTTTAATATTTATGGTCCAAAATCATTTAAAAATTTATAAACTGATTTTTCTTCAGGTTGTTGCTCAATTGCGCCCTCACCAAAACAAGTTAAAAGACCACAAACACTAGCAAATTTGATATTTTCTGTTATTTTAGAATAATCATTTACATTTGAATCCAAGTAATATCTAGAAATCAAACCGGCTAAAAAAGCATCCCCTGCACCAGTCGTATCAATAATTTTTGATGTGTGTTTAATGACTTCATTAGACCCTTGTAGACCGTTTATATACCAATTAATAGGATTCGCTCCACTAGTTATAATTACATCTGGTTGTTTTGTTAATACTTTCGAAATCTCAGATGGATTATTTGTATCAAAGAATAATAAGGCTTCTTCACTTGCAAGCTTCAATATATCTGCATTATGTAAAAAGTTTTTCACTTTTTTAAGCTGTGTATCTCTATTAATGTTGGAATGTTCCCAAAAAATTTCTCTCCAGTTTACATCGATAATAACTTTTATTCTAAAATTTTTCGCCAAATCTAGAATAAAATTCAAAGTTTCAGCAGATTTAGAAAAAGCCAATAAATTTGTCCCCGTAACAATAAATTTAGTATTTAAAAATTGCCTTTTCAAATTTTTTACATTATTTATTATCAACAATTTATCTAATATTTCATCAGCGAAAGCATTAGTTTTATTAACCTCAAAACCCGAAAATGATCTATCTCCAAATTTATCTCTTATAACCTTGACTATTCTCGTAGAAGATTCTTTAACAATTTGCAAAAAATCAATATTTACATCTAATTTTTTAAAAAGCTGAATAAATTCTCTTCCAAAATCATCATCTCCTAAACAACCTATAAAAGCTGCTGGTACATGAAGTTTTCTCAAGGCACATACAACATTTGCTGGTGCACCTCCTAAGTAATTTTTAAAATTAGAATCTGATTGATTTATGATTTTGTCTATTAAAGCTTCCCCAATACAAATAACTTGCAAGTTAGACATAACAATCAAATTACTTTAATCAAACTACTACATTCATCTATATACAATTATTTAATTTATCAATTAAATTAATAAATTATATGAATTTTTAATGAATAGTAAAGTTAACCACATATGGAAATGGAGAAATTGGGATATATCATGGTCCTTATCAAATAATCTATCAAACCAAACTGAAACCAACATTCTCTTAATTCATGGTTTTGGGGCTTCAAAAAATCACTGGAGAAATAACCAGAAATATTTAGGAAGTTATTTCAATTGCTATGCAATAGATTTATTAGGCTTTGGAGAAAGTAGTCAGCCCAGTGCCACTTTAGATTATGAATTTCCTAAAGAAAATGGAGTTAAATATTGCTTTGATTTATGGGCAAATCAAATTACGGATTTTTGTAATGAAGTAATTAAAGGGCCAGTCTTTTTGATTGGGAATTCTATTGGCGGTATTGTTTCATTAAAATCAGGGGAAATCTTAAAAAGTAATTGTAAAGGTTTAATTTTAATAGATTGTGCTCAAAGAACTATGGATGATAAAAGGCTAAAAAAGAGTGATGTTTTGATGAATTTCTTGAGACCATTAATCAAAACATTGGTGAGCAAAAGGTTTATTAGTCAAAATCTATTCAAAAGGGCTGCAAATCCTTCTACTATTAAACAAATACTTAAACAAGCCTATCCCTCTGGAGAAAATATCAATGAAGAATTAGTTCAAATTCTATATAAACCATCTCAAAGAAATGGTTCTGCAGAAGCTTTTCGTGGTTTTATTAATTTATTTGATGATTATTTAGCTACAGATTTATTTAAAAAAAACCAAACGGATATACATCTAATTTGGGGAGAAAAAGACCCTTGGGAAGCACTTGAAGAAGCAAAACAATGGGTAAATAATTATGAAGAAATTAAAAGTTTGAATGTGATAAAGGATGCTGGTCACTGTCCTCATGATGAGAAACCAGAGGAAACAAACAGATTGATTTTAAAGATTATTCAAGAAACGAAGTAAGCTTCAACATTATCGCTAAGTCTTCTTAATCCTCTAAGACCATCTCTTTCTAAATTTCTCACCCTATCTCTGCTTATTCCTAAAACCCTTCCTATCCCAGTTAGGGACATAGGCTCATCTCCATCCATTCCATATCTCATTCGTAAAACTCTACATTGTAAATCTGGTAGTTGATGCAATAAAGAATGCAGATCTCCTCGCATGCAATCCATTTCAATTTGTTCATCAGGCAAATCTTCTCCACCTGCCAATAAATCCAAAAGTACAGTATCTTCTCCATCACCGACTTTAGTTTCTAAGCTGACTGGTTGGCCAGCCTTACACATTAAATCTTTCACATCTTCTTCTGGGAGTTCAACATATTTTGCAAGCTCACTAATAGTAGGAGTTCTAGACATCTCTTGACTTAATTCTCTTTGACCTTTTTTAAGTTTGTTTAACATTTCAGTTATATGAATAGGAAGTCTAATTGCTCTACTTTTTTCAGCGATCGCTCTCGTTATACCCTGTCTAATCCACCAATATGCATATGTTGAGAATTTATATCCTCTTGCTGGATCAAACTTCTCCACCCCTCTCACAAGACCAATAGTTCCTTCCTGGATAAGATCTAATAATTCCATATTTCTTTTTGTATATTTTTTTGCAACACTAACTACAAGTCTTAAATTAGCTGCAACCATTCTCTCTTTAGCTCTTTGACCAGCTCTTAGTCTCTTTTTTACTTGGGGAATTGTTAAATCTAATTTTTGTGAAATTACTTCAAGAGATGGTTTTTCTCCTGTTAAATCAAGTATTTCTAATTCAAGTCTTTCTACCTGCATCAATTCCTGAACTTGCCTACCAAGAGTTATCTCTTGCTCATGAGTCAATAAAGGAACTCTACCAATATCTCTCAAGTAAGATCTAACTAAATCAACTTCATTGCCAGTCTTGAGAGCTGAAATCGAACTTAATTTATTTTCAACTAGGGTTTCGGTAGACATAAATAAAATATACTTTTGTAAACAATACCATTAAGAATTGTAAAGTTAAACCTTAAAATCCACAATTTTACATAATTGAGTATATTTACTCATTCTAAAATTTATAATTATTCACTAACCATGTTGCTGTATTGAGGTAAATAAATACACCAGCGATATCTGTTGCAGTTGTTATAAAAGGAGAAGACATTAGTGCAGGGTCTAAACCCATTCTGTCAAAAAGTAGTGGGAGCACAGCTCCTGCGGTAGCAGCAAGTGTTGTAATAGAAAGCAAACTAATTCCAACTGCTAAGCCGATTAATAACCCCTCTCCTTGCCACCATGCAAAAGGTATCACAACAATAAGCATCAATATTCCAAGCAGTGCTCCAGTAATAGCTTCTTTTGAAATAGCTTTGAAAGCGCCTAAAGATTTAATTTTTTGAGTACTTAAACCCCTAATTACTACTGTTGAACTTTGTGCTCCTACATTTCCTCCTGTTCCTATTAATAAGGGAATAAAAGCAGCTAAAATGACCACTTCGCTCAGTATCTGATCATTCATAGCAATGACTTTAGTTGTGATTCCATTTGCGAGGACAAGAATAAGCAACCAAACTATCCTTCGTCTGGCGATAGTAAATAATCCACTTTGGAAATAATCATCTTCATCTCCTGCTTGTACTGCCCCAGCAGCATATATATCTCTTGTAGCTTCTTGTTCTATGACATCTATCAAATCATCAACAGTTACTATACCTACTAGCCTATTTTCTTTGTCTACGACAGGAAGAGCCAAAAAATCATATCTTTGTATTGCCCTAGCCACTTCTTCTTGATTTGTATCAGTTGTAGTATTAACTACATCCCTCGTCATAACTTCTCCAATTTGCATCTGAGGATCTGCAGTTACAAGATCCCTTAAAGAGAGAATACCTGTTAAATGTCTCTCTTTATCCGTAACATATAAGCTATAAATAGTTTCGGTAAAAGCAGCTCTTTTTCTAATGAGAGAAAGAGCTTCTTCTGCTGTTTGCATCTCTTTTAAATCAATAAACTCAGTAGTCATTAATCTCCCAGCAGTTTCTGGCTGATAGCCTAATAACTCAGCTGTAACTTTCCTTTCTCCAGGACTAAGTGCTGACAAAAACTTTCTGACAACTTTTGCAGGTAGTTCATCAAATAACTGTACACGATCATCAGGTGACATTTTCTCGACAATCTCTAAAACTTCTCCCGAGCGAAGTCTATCTAATAAAGTTTGTTGAACTATTGGATCTAAATATTCATAAACTTCAATAGCCTCATTCTTTTTAAGGAGCCTGAAAGCTAGGGCTTGCAAAATTTGGGGCAAACTTCCAATCGCCTCTGCTATGTCAACGGGCTGTGAGGGTTCTAAGATAAGCTTTGCAGTGTCATAATTACCAGCCACAAGGAGTTCTTGTAATTCTATCGCTATTTTCTCGCTTGAAGTTAGTTCCCCTGAAAATGAGGAATAATTATAGCTACTGATATCATCATTCATAATTTTTAATCATTAATAAAACAATATAAATAAGATACTTATATTATTTGTTTATTTTATTTTAAATATCAGCGTCAATTTTTTAGAAAAAAAATTACGTAAACTTAAGAAAAATAAATTTCAAAATATTATTTAGGAAATGGATTATTAAATAATTAATAAATTAATTTTAATAATAAATATATTTTGAGAAGTATAACTAAGCTTTAATCCATCCTTTAATTGGTTTATTTAAATTATCTGAAAAAATATTATTTGATGTTTGAACTCTAACCCATCTATCATTGTTTGAAGTTATCCATTGTCTCAATATAAGCAGTGTTGATCCGGTCTTTAAGTATCTCAATTTTTTTGAATATAAATCCGGCATAATATAAACAGAGCAATTTGAATCTAGAACTATTTCTTTAGCTTTATTAAAACAAGAAAAATTATTTAAATTTTTTTGTATTCCGCCTGCAGGTAAGTAAATAGGCGCAAATAAGGCGAAGGAAATTAAACAAATATTTTTAATATAATTATTAATCATATATCCAGAGTCGCTAAATCTAAATCAAGGCTATGGGTTTCAATAAATTCTCTTCTAGGAGCCACTTTATCACCCATAAGTATATTAAATATTCTATCTGCCTCTAAGGCATCCTCAATTTCTACCCGTTTCATCATTCTAGTTTTTGGATTCATAGTAGTGTCCCATAATTGCTTTGGCATCATTTCTCCTAAACCTTTAAATCTCTGAATATTATAATTAGCCTTTTCACCAAATTCATTTATAGTTGATTTCAATTCATTTTCGTTGTAACAGTATTTATGATTTTTACCTCTTTCAACTTTATAAAGAGGAGGACATGCAATATATATATACCCCTTTTCAACAAGCTCTTTTTGATATCTATAAAAAAATGTCAATAGTAGAGTTCTAATATGTGCCCCATCTACATCAGCATCCGTCATAATAACTACCCTATGGTATCTCAAAGATTTAATATCAAATTCTTCCCCTTTGATTCCTAAACCCAAAGCAGTAATTAAAGATTGAATTTCAGTATTTTTATAAATTTTAGAATCATCAGTTTTTTCTATATTCAAGATTTTTCCTCTTAAAGGTAAAATAGCTTGAAATTTTCTATCTCTTCCCTGCTTCGCAGAACCACCAGCTGAGTCTCCCTCCACAATATAGATTTCCGACTCTGATGGATCTCTAGAGCTGCAATCTGCCAATTTGCCAGGCAAAGTAGAACTTTCGAGAACACTTTTTCTTCTTACAAGTTCTCTTGCTCTCCTCGCGGCTTCAGCAGCATTGAAAGACTGTATAGCTTTTTCTAAAATTAAATCCAAGACGGATGGGTTAAATTCCATATATTTTGATAAAGCTTCCCCTATTAAAGAATCAACGATGCCTCTTACCTCAGTATTACCAAGTTTTGTTTTTGTTTGCCCTTCAAATTCAGGATCCGGCACTTTTACTGAAAGAACTACAGTTAAGCCTTCTCTTATATTCTCACCTGCTAAATTTTTCTCTCCATCCTTACGCTTAGATCTTTTCTTTGCAAAATTATTAAAAGTTCTAGTTAAAACTGTTTTCAATCCTTCTATATGAGTTCCACCATCAATAGTTCTAATATTATTTGCAAATCCTAAAATATTATCGGAATAAACATCTGAACACCATTGAAGAGCAGCTTCAACATGTACATTTTCTTTTTGCGAATCGACATATATTATTTCAGGATGCAATGAATCTTTTTCAGCATTCATATATTGTACGTATTCCTTAATACCTCCTTGATAAAAATAAATTTCCTCCCTAAAAGTATCATCTCTTAATACTTGTCTTTCATCACGAAAGATAATTTTTACCCCACCATTAAGATAGGCTAATTCTCTTAATCTAGAGGATAATACAGAATATTCAAATTCTATAACGTTGGTAAAAATTAATGGATCGGGCTTAAAACTGATTGTTGTTCCAGTTCTTTTGCTTTTTCCAGTTTGATTTTGAACTTCTAACTCTCCTTTTGAAATTCCTTTCTCAAATCTTTGATTAAATTGCTTACCATCACGATAAACAGTTACCTCAACCCAATCACTTAAAGCATTAACAACTGATATACCAACACCATGTAAGCCACCAGAGACCTTATATCCACCACTCCCAAATTTTCCACCGGCATGAAGAACAGTTAAAACTGTTTCTAAAGCACTTTTACCTGTTCTTGGATGAATATCAGTAGGAATACCTCTTCCATTATCAGAAATCAAAGCTGAACCATCAGCCTTAAGAATAATTTCAATATGATCACAATGGCCTGCTAGAGCTTCATCTACAGAATTATCAACAACTTCATAAACTAGATGATGCAGCCCTCTCGGTCCAGTTGAGCCAATATACATACCAGGGCGCTTACGAACTGGTTCTAACCCCTCTAAAACTTGTATTTGCTCTGCGCCATATTCATTAGAGACTTTATTAGGCCTTTTTTCCTCACTCATTTAAACCAAAAATTAATAAATTAAACATTTCCAAAATTTAATTTAGAAAGTTATCGACTTAAACTTAACACTGGTAATCAAGAAAGGCTTTAAATATAATGAATAATTTAATTACTTATTTAATATTATTTAAAATTAATTAGTAAATAAGTTATTTATGAATTCTTCAAAACCATTAGTAATAGTTCTTATAGGGCCTACTGCAAGTGGCAAAACTGATTTAGCAATTGAAATTGCAAAACACTTTAATATCAAAATTCATAATGTTGATTCAAGACAAATATATAAAGAAATGGATATCGGAACAGCTAAACCTACCAAAATCCAACAAAGAGTAATTAAACATTATTTGATAAACCTTACTAATCCAGACCGAACCATCAATGTAAAAAAATTTCAAGAAATTGCGACAAACTCAATTAACAAGCAAATATCAAAAGGTGTACATCCTTTCCTTGTTGGAGGTAGTGGACTGTATATGAATTCAATTATTAATGGATTTATCACTCCAGAAGTTCCTCCTCAAAAATACTTCAGAAATAAATTATCAAAATTAGGTCAAAAAGAATGTTGGGAATTACTTCAAATCTGCGATCCTGCAACTGCTCAAAAAATAAATGCTGAAGATAAGATTAGAACTATAAGAGCTCTTGAAGTTTTTTATGCGACAGGCAAACCCATATCTATTCAACAGTCAATCAATCCACCGCCTTGGAAAGTTTTAGAAATTGGACTTGATTGTAAAAATCTTAATGAAAGAATTCTTAAAAGAACAAAAATAATGTTTAAAAATGGCATTATTGAAGAAACAAAAAATCTTATAAGCAAATATGGTATGGATTTACCTTTGCTTAAAACTATTGGTTATCAAGAGGCAATAAATGTTATTGAAAATAATCAAAAAATAAATGAAGCAATAGAAATAACTTCCAGAAAAACGATTAATTTTGCCAAAAGACAACGAACTTGGTTTCGTAATAAAAATAATCCCTATTGGCTTGATAACAAAAACCCTCTAAAAGATGCAATAATTAAAATACAATCTGCTATTTGCTAGATTGAAATTAAATCTCAAAATTATTTCAATAAACAAACTGAATGCCACCACGTCCACGTTTTGATCGCCGCGCTCCAGTAAGAGAGCTACCTAATATTAACGAAAGGATAAATTATCCTGAACTCAGAGTAGTTGATTCAGATGGACAACAATTAGGGGTAATAGACAGATTGAAAGCTTTAGAAATTGCTTCTAAAAGAGAACTAGATTTAGTTTTAGTAAGTGAAAAGGCTAATCCACCAGTTTGCAGAATTATGGATTATGGAAAATATAAATTTGAACAGGAAAAAAAAGCAAAAGAAGCCAGAAAAAAATCACATCAAACAGAAGTTAAAGAAGTTAAGATGAGATATAAAATCGATAAGCACGACTACGATGTGAGGATTGGTCAAGCCTTAAGATTTCTCAAAGCAGGAGATAAAGTTAAATGTACTGTTATTTTTAGGGGTCGAGAAATTCAACATTCAAATTTAGCAGAAACACTCCTTTTAAAAATGGCAAATGACTTAGAAGAACAATCTGAAGTTCAACAATCTCCTAAAAGAGAAGGAAGAAATATGATTATGTTTCTTAGCCCGAGAAAGACACCTTTAATTAAAAAAGAAGAAGAAAGCTAAAAATTTATAAATTTAACAATATTTATTTCATTAAATCTATGCCAAATGTTAAAGTGTCACTGTAAATCTTAAGATTATAAGGTTAAATAAATAGCGTGAAATTCCATATTCAACCAGAAAGTGATATTTCAGCATCAAGTCAACTTTATAATCAGATTTGCTTTGCAATAGCATCAAGTCATTATCCGCCTGGCCATAGATTACCTAGCACAAGGCAATTAGCCATGCAGACAGGACTACATAGAAATACAATAAGTAAAGTTTACAGGCAACTAGAAACAGACGGTGTAGTTGAAGCAATTGCCGGTTCAGGTATATACGTTAGAGATCAAGTAAAGAAGAAAGATATTAAAGAATCAATTTACACCAAAAAAGTAGGGGGAGACCCCTCCCTTGAAGCTAAAAAAGCCATTGATAAATTAATTAATATTGGATGTTCTTTACAAGAAGCTAGAGAAATCTTAACCAAAGAAGTTGATTGGAGAATAAAATGCGGTGCAAGATTAATAGTAAGTACACCCAGAGAAGATATTGGAGCATCAATGTTAATCGCAGAAGATTTAGCCCCAAGAATCAATGTTCCAGTAGAAGTCATACCAATGGAAGAGTTGGAGAAAGTTCTTTGTAATTCAAATAATGGCACACTTGTAACTAGCCGATATTTTTTACAACCATTAGAAAAAATTGCTAAAAAATACGGGATTAGAGCTATAGCAGTAGATTTAAGTGATTTTCAAAAAGAATTAAAAATGTTGACAGAATTAAAAACAGGTAGTTGCGTAGGTATTGTAAGTATTAGTCCAGGACTACTTCGAGCGGCAGAAGTGATCTTACACAGTATTAGAGGCAATGATATACTTCTTATGACAGCTAATCCAGAAAATAGTAGTAGACTTCTAGCTCTATTGAGGACTACTAACCACGTACTTTGTGATAGTCCCAGCTTATCTGCTGTTGAAAACACACTAACAAAAAATCGTTCTCAATTAATGCGGATACCAAATATCCATTGCACTGCAAACTATTTAACAAAAGAAACCATTATTCAACTAAAAAAAGAAATTGGTATATCAAATTAATTCAAATGATTAATACAATAAAGTCAGACATATCAATAATAAAAGAAAGAGATCCTGCCGCAAGGGGTAATCTTGAAATCTTTCTGTGTTACCCAGGATTTCAAGCAATTTTCCTTCATAGGTTCACTCATAAATTATGGAATCTAAAACTACCATTAATCCCAAGGTTATTAAGTCAAATTAATAGGTCTATAACCGGAATTGAAATTCATCCAGGAGCTAAAATAGGTAAAAAAGTTTTTATTGATCATGGAATGGGAGTTGTAATAGGTGAAACAGCTGAGATAGGAGATAACTGTTTACTATATCAAGGAGTAACTTTAGGTGGCACCGGTAAAAACCATGGGAAAAGACATCCAACATTAAAAGAAAATGTCGTTGTAGGAGCTGGTGCAAAAGTATTAGGTTCAATTACTGTTGGAGCAAATACAAGAATTGGAGCTGGATCTGTTGTCGTTCGTAGCGTTCAAGGGAATAGTACAGTAGTGGGAATCCCAGGGAGAGTAGTACATCAAAGTGGAGTAAAAATTAATCCCCTAGCTCATTCAGCTTTGCCAGACGCAGAAGCAAATGTTATAAGAAATCTTATGGATAGGATAGATACCTTGGAAAATCAACTGAATAGATTACAAAAAGTTCTGCAAAATTTAGTTAATGATGAAGTAATTGATAACTCAAAATTGGGAGATGCACAGAATCTAAAAGATAGAGAGATTATAGAGTTTTTAGGAGATGATAGAAATTAACTTTTCTATTTATCATCTTCCTCTTTTTCTATTTTTGGTTGAAACATAAACATTGAATATATAACATTTCTCCTCATATTTGTCATCATTTCAAGGAACATATCATAGCCCTCATTTTTATACTCAATTAAAGGATCTTTTTGTCCATAACCCCTTAATCCTACTGATTCTCTTAGAGAATCCATCGATTGCAAATGCTCTCTCCATAGATTATCAATTTGTTGAAGGATAAAAAACCGCTCTGCTTCTCTCATTAAACCAGGTCGTTTGTTTTCTATCTGAGATTCTTTCAAATCATAAGCTGATCTTAATTGCTCTTTAAGATAGTTTTTTAATTCTTGCATTGATAATGAAAAAATATCTTTCACTTCTAAATCATTCAATAAATAAATAAATTCTTTCACTTTAGATACCAATTGTTCCAAATCCCATTCTTCAGGAGGAAGATCTTGATTAACATAAGCTTCAACTATTTCTTCCATAGTTATTTCTCCATATCCTATTACCTGTTTTTTTAAATCTACTCCTTTTAAAACCCTTAATCTTTCTGAATAAACAGCTTTTCTTTGATTATTCATTACTTCATCATATTCAAAAACTTGTTTTCTAATATCATAATAATAAGTTTCAACTTTTTTCTGAGCACTCTCTAGAGATCTAGTGAGCATACCAGATTCAATAGGCATGTCCTCATCCACTCTGAATGCATTCATTAAGTTCGCAACTCTATCCCCTCCAAAAATTCTTAATAAATTATCTTCTAGGGACAAGAAAAATCTTGTACTTCCTAAATCCCCTTGTCTTCCAGCTCTTCCTCTCAATTGATTATCAACTCTCCTAGACTCGTGCCTCTCAGTTCCAATTACGTGCAAGCCCCCTGCCTTCCTTACATTTTCCTCTTCTATTTTAAGTACTGTTTCATATTCAGTTTTTACTGATGCTAGTACTTTTCTTAATGAATTTATAAATTTGTCTTTGGTAGGTGCTTTTTCCGCAGCAGTTGCAATTCTATCTTCTAATTCAATTAGAGTAAGCTTGCGTTCACCCCAATTATTTACCAATTCTTTTGACAAACAATTAAGATCATGTTCTATATTTTCCCCAAGCTTACAAGGGAAAAGGTCTTTAACATTATTTAGCGCAATATCATTAGATTTTTTTAATTTATCTTTCGATGATGATGAAAAACCACTTTTAGACTTCAAATCTCTTTGTTTTGGGATTGGCGGTTTATGTGCATTATCTGGTTTTACTAAAAGAGGTAATAATATTTCTTTTAATTTGAGTCTGGCCATATAATCACTATTTCCACCTAAAATAATATCTGTACCTCTTCCAGCCATATTTGTTGCTATGGTAACTGCACCAGACCTTCCAGCCTGAGCAACAATTTCTGCTTCTCTCTCTACATTTTCTGGTTTAGCATTTAGTAAATTATGAGGTATTTGTTGATCTTCTAATAAAGAGCTAAGGAGTTCGCTCTTTTCAACACTTGTAGTTCCAACTAATACTGGTCTACCTTTTTTATGAATATCAGCTGTTTCTTTAGCGACTGCTCTCCATTTCCCTATTTCTGTTTTAAAAACTTGATCCGACCAATCCTGTCGTTTTCTAGACATATTTGTAGGAATAACTGTTGATTGCAATTTATATGTTTTCTCAAATTCAACTTCTTCTGTTTTTGCAGTTCCTGTCATCCCGGCGAGGCCTGGATAAAGTAAAAAAAAGTTTTGATAAGTAATCGAAGCTAATGTTTGGGTCTCAGGTTGAATTTTTAAACCCTCTTTTGCTTCAATAGCTTGGTGTTGGCCATCACTCCATCTTCTCCCAGGCATTACTCTACCTGTGAATTCATCAACAATTACTGCTTCACCATTTTTTAAAATATAGTTAACATCTTTAACAAATAATTCTTTTGCCTTCAAAGCATTTGTAATGTAATGAGCCCAAGGATCCTGGGGATCATATAAATCTTTTACCTTAAGCGATTCTTCACATTTAGCAAAACCTTGGTCAGTCAATATGCAACTTCTTTGCTTCTCATCCACTTCATAATCTCCCTCTGGATCAATTCCATCCTTACTCATTTCTTCTGCACGCTCTAATTGCAAGGTTAATTGGGCTGCTTTTTGATATTTCTCTTGTGGACGCTCAATTTGACCAGAAATTATTAGAGGAGTTCTTGCTTCATCAATTAATATTGAATCAACTTCATCAATTACACAATAATTAAATTCCCTTTGAACAACTTCTTCAATATCAGTTGCCATATTATCCCTTAAATAATCAAAACCTAATTCAGAATTTGTAGCATAAGTAATATCACATGAATAGTTTTTCTTTCTTTGTGCAGGGCTCATATCTTGTTGAATTAAACCTACACTTAAACCCAAAAACTTATGTACCTGACCCATCCACTCTGCATCTCGTCTTGCAAGATAATCATTAACCGTAACCACATGAACTCCTTTCCCAGATAGTGCATTTAAGTAACAGGGCAATGTAGCTACAAGAGTTTTACCTTCACCAGTTTTCATCTCAGCAATTTGACATTCATGTAAAACCATTCCTCCAATTAACTGAACGTCAAAATGTCGCATTCCTAAGACTCGTTTACTAGCTTCTCTCACAATTGCAAAAGCTTTTGGAAGTACATCATTAATTAAATCTTTTTGTTTAATTAAGTTCGTCTCTCCAGTGACGATAGATCTAAGATTAGTAGTCTCAGCTCGTAATTGTTCATCACTTAAATTAGTTACTTCAGCCTCTAGCAGATTTATCTCTTCAACTAATGGTTGATATCGTTTTAATTTTCGAGTATTTGGATCTCCCAACAATAGCTTTAGCATAATTTTTTTTCTTGGGGCAAAACATCAATTACAATCCATTATAAATGTAATCGAACGATAACTAGTAATAACAATAAAAGTTTTTCGACAAATTATCCAAAATAGCTTAAATTGTTATTTGAATTTTCAAGAACTAAATATTGAATAAAAATATTTTTTTGAATAGAGATATAATACTAATAAGGCATTTTAAAGGCGCTCCCGGCTTAAGGTTATTCGGAATAGGCCCTAATTTTGTACCATGCAAGGGATTATATAAATTAAAAGTTTTATTAGACAAAAATACTAGTTGGGCTAAAAATAGAAAAATAAAAGACTTAAAAAATTGCCTCGCAAATAGTGATGTAATAGTTAGTCTTTGGTCAAATAATAAAATTCTTGGCTTTGGTAGAGCTTTAAGTGATGGAACTTACAGAAGTGTTCTTTGGGATATTGTAATTGATCATAATCACCAAGGGAAAGGTTATGGAAAGCTAATAGTTAATTCACTTTTAGAGACCAAAAGGATAAAAAAGTCTGAAAAAATTTATTTAATGACATCAAATCAAAAAGATTTTTATTGTCAAATAGGTTTTGACGAAGTTTTTTCTCAAAATCTACTGATAAAAAAATGTGAAAATTAATAAATAATCGATAAACTGGATCACAGTCCTATCAGACTAAAATTTAGTATTAAAATTATATTTTCTTAGAAAATGGCAGCAAATCTTTTAATAAATTAATTGACAAAAATACTATAAAGCCATTTAATCAAGCTCCCTAATACTGGAATCGGGGTAAAAGTTGGTCCGCAAAAGTCGAAATAATCTCTATGCTCTTTTATTTTGCCACTTTCACTGAAAATCAATCTCGTTGTCCCTGGATATATAAATTCCTTATTAAGTATTTTTAAACCCATTGTCCACTCAACAAAACCAATATTTTTATTAATTGCAACAGCATGAGTCTCTAAATAGATATCTTTACATCTCTTAATAAGATTTTCCTGAGCTTCAATATATGCTTCTAATCCATACTTTTCCTGAGTAGGATCTATAAATAAAACATCATCTTCGTAGTAAGAGGCCCATACATCTTTCGAAGGTGCTTTCCCTCCATAAGGTTTAGTAAATAATTTTTGTAATTCTCCTTCAGTAATATTTTTATCCATAATTTTAAAAAATAAACAATGATTTATAGTTGATAAATTGTTTGCGTCTTAATAAAAGCGGATAAAGAGATTCGAACTCTAGACATTTTACTTGGGAAAGAGTATCAACCTACCTAAAACATAAGTGATAGCAACTATTTTAATTTTTATTATTACTAAATATTAATAAATAAGTGCAATTATTAGTACAGAACAGAATTTAAACAATAAATAGAAAAATAGTGGTTTTACAAATTGGTTACACTACTTTTATGACTATAAATTAAGTCTAATAATTGTTAGTTAAGGGGAGACTTAATACTCCCCAAAATTTGCAATAAAGCAGTAATAGCATGATTTTTATTATAGTTTTTACTAGTTTTTTTTAATTATATATTGAAGTTATGCAATCAAAATGCCCTCCAAGTAGTAAGTGTTTCACTTTCTCCTGTTTTTTATTGTTATAAATAAATTTGAATAAGCTGCAATAACTAATAATAATAAGAGAAATGTATTGATAGACATTAAAAATTGGGATCTACTGATCTAATTTAGATCAGCTGTCAACCAATTCAATTATGGCAGACACATTTCTCATCTCTCCAATTAGAGAATTTCTTCTTTTACATTTTCATTTTTTTTAACCTTATGTCATTTATTTATTAATACATAAGCGGAATATAACCAAATCAACAAAACACCAATTGTAATTGTGCTTCCATAAATAAGAAAATTCCAAATTTTACTTATTTTGGGTTTTTTATAAATTTTTTCTTCTTTTTTACTAACCATTTTTAAAAAAGAGGGTTTTATCCCTCTTTTTTTATTTTGACCAGACTTCATCAGTTCTTCTCCAACCTTGCAAAATTAGTCTTTTCCATATCTCTCTAGCTTCCTCTAATTTAAATTGTTTTTTTCTGTGAAGCAATGAAGGTTCTTTACCAAAAACGCCAACTATCTTACCAGAATCAACAAAAACATATTTATTCAAATGATCTTCACTGGCTCTATTCTCAGTAAATCTTCTTACTTCTGATCTATTTGAATTAACTAACCAGTTATCAGTAGCCATTATTAAATAAGCAATAAAAAACAGATAATTGTTCCAAGACTACAAATTAAGCTCCACCCCTGCGAATTAATTTTCATTAAATTCTACTGATATTTATTGAGCAACCATATATAAATTCCAAACAATACTAAAATTGCTACAACTCCACAAATCACGATATTTGGTTGGTTATACCAAAGCTCTTTAAAAAATATATGCAAAGATTCCATAAAAAATTACTTTTTCGACCAAAACCTGCACTAATTTTTTGTAACCATTCCCAGGAGTCCCTTTTGCTGCTTGCAATCGTTATTAGTGCATATTCTAGTGCAAAATCGATATTTGGCACTAACCAATAAATACAAACACTGATTTTTGGGGTATCCTAAGGCATTAAAAAAGCCTGTCGAAGATAAGGATTTGAGAGAGCGGATGAAGAGATTCGAACTCTCGACATTCTCCTTGGCAAGGAGATGCTCTACCACTGAGCTACATCCGCATAATATTTATTTTATCTTACTAAAGTAAAAAATTTAAAAAAATTACAAATCTATTTTAGAGTTTTTATTAAAGACCCCATTTCAATAGCTTGCAAGGCATAATTCCAGCCTAGATTATTTTTTATGCCTGCACGCTCTAATGCCTGTTGCATAGTATCAGTTGTTAAAACACCAAAAATAATTGGAACATTATTATCATGAGCAATTTTTGCGATACCTTTGCTAGCTTCATTAACAACAACATCGTAATGGGAGGTTTCGCCTTTTATTACAGCACCAAGAGAAATAATGACATCATAATGTGATTTCTGAATAAGAGCTTTTGCTGCTATTGGTAATTCAAATGAGCCTGGGACCCAAACCAAGTCCAGATTATCACTATCATCTGAAACATCTAAACCATGTCTTTTAAGACAATCAAGACATCCAGCTAAAATTTTATTTGTAATTAGATCGTTAAATCTAGCAATTACTATGCCAACTTTTAAAGATGAAGCATTAGTAAACGAACCCTCATAAATTGTCATTTAAATTTTGCATATATATATACATTCTCACGTAAAGTGTTTTAGATCAAACTAAAGAGGAAACAATTCCAGTTACGAAAACCAAAACCACCCATACAGCTGCAATTGAATAAATTTTGCGTCTATTTTCTTTTTGACCTTCTTCAGTCGGAGGCTGAGTTACATACAATACAGGTACACCAATTACTGCAATTAAGGACGAAAAAAGGAGAGCATTTACAAAAAAGAAATTTACAGCCTGCATGATTTAGTGATTTTAAAAGTGATATGGATATTATATTCTCATAAAAAAGCATTTTTTGGGAAAAATTTACATAGTCTTAGTGAGTTGTAAAATGCAAAATTGAAAAATGTCTCTAATATCTATTTAGCATTAAAAAAAAGATGACTGAGGATAATTTGATTCAACAAAGTTTATTTGACGACGAAACAAAGACAGTAACTACTGAGAGTAATATTTCTGAGTGCAAAAATTTAACAAATGAAACACTTGCTAACAATGGAAAATGTAGGCCAAGAATGAGAAAAAATTCCCTTACCAGTAATTGTAACAAAAGTATTTCCTCAAACATAAATACTCAAGATTTAATAAGTGACATATCAAATAGTTTTAAAACTGTAGACAAAGAAAAATTAGCTCCGGTACTAAAGCATTACGTATCCCTAAAGGAAGAAAATGAACATCACTTGTTGTTATATAGATTAGGAGATTTCTTTGAGTGTTTTTTTGAAGATGCAGTTTTAATTTCAGAGGCACTTGAAATAACCCTTACAAGTAAAGATGGAGGTAAAGCTATTGGCAGGGTACCAATGGCAGGCATACCTCATCATTCATTAGAAAGATATAGTTCAGAATTAATCAAAAAAAATCACTCGATTGTGATTTGTGACCAAATAGAAAAAAGTTTAGGAAAGAACGGTGGACCCATCAAAAGAGCTATTACTAGAATTATTACTCCTGGAACTGTAATTGAAGAAGGAATGTTAGTGGCAAAAAAAAATAATTGGATAACAGCTATTTATATTGAAGAAGCAAAATTACCTGAAGAATCATGCTGGGGGATTTCTAGAGCTGATGTAAGTACTGGTGAATTAATTTCTCTAGAAGGTCATTCTTTAAATAAGCTTTGTGATGAAATCACTAAACTTGATGCATCAGAAATTATCATTGGTAGTGAGGAAGAAAAGAATCTTCTTGCAATTCAAGGTAAATTAATAAAATTTACAATTACTCAAAAAACAGATTTCAGTCTCAATGAATCCTCAAAAGCAATAAAAACATATTTTAAAGTTAATACTCTAGAAGGGCTAGGATTAAAACATCTAAATAACGCTACCAAATCATTAGGGGGATTATTAACTTACCTTTTGACTATCAATCCATCAGAATACGAACATGACTCATCAGTCAAAATTTCACTAGATTTGCCTCTGATAAAATTCCCCAGTGATCATCTAGTCATTGATTATCAAACTAAAAAAAACCTGGAGATCATACATACCCAAAGAGAAAATCAATATGTTGGTTCATTGCTTTGGAGCATTGATAGAACTTATACATGCATGGGTGCGAGATGTTTAAGAAATTGGATAGATTTCCCTTTAATCAGTATTAAAGAAATCTCAAGGAGGCAAAATATAATAAGAAATTTCATAGAATCAAAAAAGATTCGTAATGACACACAAAATCTCCTTAGAGCAATGGGAGATCTTGAAAGGCTTGCTGGGAGAGCCTGGGCAGGGCAGGCAAGTGCGAGAGATCTAGTGGCTATATCAGAGGGATTAAAAAGATTACCAAGATTAAAATCAACAATCGAATCTTTTAATTATGAATTACCAGACTGGGTTCAACAATTAATACAACCCAATGATGAACTTATTAAATTAGCAGACAAAATTTCTAATACAATTGTTGATTATCCACCGTTAAACATTAATGAAGGGGGATTAATTCATGATGGGGTTGATAATATTCTGGATGGTTTGAGAAATATTCAAGATGACTATAGTAAATGGCTAGATTGTGAAGAACTAAAAGAAAGAAAGTTAAGTAAAATTGCAAATTTAAAAATTCAATTTAATAGGAACTTTGGCTACTACATTTCAATTAATAAATCAAAAGTTAATCTTGCTCCAAATCATTGGATTAAAAGACAAACACTTACTAATGAAGAAAGATATGTAACTGCACCAATTAAATCTCAAGAAAGTAAAATTTTTGAAATCAAAAATCGAGCAGCTTCAAAAGAATATGAAATTTTTTGTGAATTAAGAATATCAGTAGCAGAGAAAACTAAAGAAATAAGATCAATCGCAAAATCAATTGCAAGTTTAGATGCATTATTAGGCTTGGCAATAGCAGCAATTGAAAATAATTTTATTAAACCTAAATTGATTCCGATAGAAGATTTAGATTCAAACTTAACTAAAGTGAAAGATGGAAGAAACCCTATAGTTGAACAACTATTAGATGAAAATAAATTTATTCCTAACGATTTTATTTTTCACAATAATCAAAGTTTGATTATACTAACAGGACCAAATGCCAGTGGGAAAAGTTGCTTCATTAGACAAATTGGCCTCATTCAAATTTTAGCTCAAATAGGGAGTTTTGTTCCTGCAAGTGAGGCTATAATTAAAGTTGTAGATAGAATATTTACTAGAGTTGGAGCTGTTGATGATCAATCAACAGGTCAGTCCACATTCATGGTAGAGATGGCTGAAACAGCTTCAATTTTAAATCAAGCTACGCAAAATTCATTAGTATTACTAGATGAGATAGGTCGGGGTACATCAACTTTTGATGGATTATCAATAGCGTGGTCTGTAAGTGAATATATTGCTAAAGACATAAGATGTAAGTGTATTTTTGCTACACATTATCACGAATTAAATTATTTAAAAAATGCAATCAAAAATGTTGAAAATTTCCAAGTAATAGTAAAAAATTTTAAAAATCAACTTAATTTTTGTCACAGAATTGTAAAAGGCGGATCAAATAAAAGCTATGGCATTGAAGCTGCAAGACTAGCCGGTATCCCAGATAAAGTAATAACAAAAGCAAATTTTATTTTAAATCACTTAGAAGAAAGTAATAAATTTAAAGATGAAATAAATATCGAATTAATTAGCGATAAAGTAGCTTAATACTTGATTAAATTGATTCTCTTAAAAGAGCATTAATTGTTGCGCCTGCCATTGCGGCACCACCTCTTGTTGAACCCATAACTATATGTGGAAGATCGGTCGCTAAAAGTCTCCTTTTACTTTTTTCAACACCAATAAAACCAACTGGCATACCAATAATTAAACTTGGTTTGTTATCACAACCTTCCAAAATATCTAATAATTTTTCTAAAGCTGTTGGAGAACTCCCAAAAACGACAATGGGGGATGCTTTACCATAATATTTTTTTGAGAGGTCTAACCAGGCATGCTCTATCCCATAAGCAGTTTTAGTGCAATTAAGTTCTAAATTATCTACCACCCATTTTTTAGCCGAGAAGACGCTATTACCATGACAATTATTTGCCATTGTTTTAATGGCAGCAGCTGCCATATCTGTATCTGTTAATATTGGCGCTCCTAATTTTATAGACTCTAGAGTTCTTTCACATGCATTTTCACTAAATTCTAAAAGCTCTTGAATTTGAAAATCACCAGAAGTATGAATTAGTCTTTCTAAAACCTTTGTTTCTATGCAATTAAAATTATTCTTAGCTAATTTAGATTTAATAAACTTAATACTTTCTAAGAAGATAGGATGATCTTTAATCATTCAATTAAAATTTTATAAAAATGAAAAGTTATGTAAAAGGTTAATTATATGCCAATACAAATTATATGGGGTAATGACACAAAATCCTGTGAAAATGAGATAGAAAAAATTATTAATTCGAATATTTCAAAACAATGGCAGTCTTTTAATTTAAGTAAATTAGATGGCAATGATGAAAATCAAGTTTTTAAAGCATTAGAAGAAATGCAAACTGCACCTTTCGGAGATGGATCAAGAATCATATTATTAAAAAATAATCCAATATTTAATGTCAAAAATGATAAATTTGCATCTAAATTTGAATCATCTACTCAAAATATTCCTGAATCTACTTTCTTAATTTTATTTTGCAAAAATAAGCCTGATTCAAGAATGAAAACAACTAAATTGTTAAAGGAACTTATCAAATCCAAAAAAGCATTTGAATCATATTATAATCTTCCTGATATTTGGGATTATGATAGTCAAATCAAATATGTTGAAGAAATCTCAAGTAATTTAAATATCAATTTAGATAAAAATGCAGCACGATCAATCATAGAATCTATTGGAACAGAAAGTACAAAATTAGATAATGAATTGAGAAAAGCTTCACTTTACTTGTCTGCAAACAATAAAAACTTGCTAACAGTAAAAGATATTGAATCAATATTTTTTGAACAACAATCAAATATTTTTAAAATCATAGATTCTCTAATTGAACAAAAAATTTCACAAAGTCTTAATGCTATAAATACTTTAATAAATCAAGGAGAACCTCCCCTAAGATTAATAGCAGGATTAATTAGTCAAATAAGAATTCATACAATAGTTTTATTACTTTCAGATGAAAATGATTTATCAAAAATAAGTCAACTTGCAGGCATCGCGAACCCAAAAAGGATATTTTTTATTAGAAAAAAAATTAAAAATTGCAACTCGAACTATTTGATAAATTTATTGATTAAATTACTTGATATTGAATTATTTTTAAAAAGAGGCAACAATCCTATAAATGTTTTTACAGAAAATTTAGCTTCACTAACTTTATGAAAGTTTACTTAAGTAATTTATTATTATTTAATTATGGCATTATTAGTAAAAAAATTTGGTGGAACTTCAGTTGGCAGCATTAATAAAATTAAAAATATTGCAAAAAATATAAGTAAAAGCAAAGATGCTGGCAATGACATAGTGGTTGTAGTTTCAGCGATGGGAAACTCTACTGATGACTTAAATAACTTGGCTTACTCATTAAGCAAAAACCCTCCGAGAAGAGAACTAGATATGCTTCTTTCTACTGGAGAACAAGTTACCACTGCTTTACTCTCTATTGCACTTAATGAATATGGAATACCAGCTATCTCAATGACAGGTAGTCAAGTTGGAATTATTACAGAATCAATTCATGGAAAAGCAAGAATTCTTGAAATCAAAACCAGTAGAATCGAAGATCATTTAGCTCAAGGTTACGTAGTAGTAGTTGCAGGTTTTCAAGGTTCAAGTTTAAGTCATAACGGTTCAATGGAAATAACAACGTTAGGGAGAGGCGGATCAGACACTTCTGCGGTGGCTCTATCTACAGCTTTAGGCGCAGAAACCTGCGAAATATATACAGATGTTCCAGGCGTATTAACAACTGATCCAAGAATAGTCACAAATGCGAAACTTCTGGATGCTATTAGCTGTGAAGAGATGCTTGAATTAGCCAGTGTCGGTGCTTCAGTACTTCATCCTAGAGCAGTTGAAATAGCAAGAAATTATGGAATAAAGGTTTATGTTAAATCTAGTGAAACAGATCAGCAAGGAACACTTTTACGAAGTAGTATAGAGCCCTTGAAATTATCTAGAGGCAGCTTAGAGTTAACCAAAACAGTTAATAGTCTTGAAATTCTTGAAAAACAAGTTGTTTTTGGATTATATGAGCTGCCAGACAAGCCAGGCATTGCTGCTCAGATTTTTGAAGAACTATCTAAAGCCAAAATAAATGTAGATCTAATAATTCAAGCTACGCGCGAAAAGAATAGTAACGATATTACTTTTACAATTTCAGAACAGTTTTTAGAAAAAACAATAGAGCAATGTGATTTAATCATTTCTCAAATAGGAGGGAAATACAGCATTACACAAAACATGACTAAATTAAGTATTCAAGGAGCAGGAATAATGGGAAGACCAAGTATATCTGCAGAATTTTTTGATACCCTCTCAAAAGCTAATATTAACGTAAGACTAATAGCTACAAGTGAAATCAAAGTTAGTTGTGTAATAGATTTAAAAGATATCGCTAAAGCAATAAGATTTGTAGGGGAAAAATTTAAATTATCTACAAACCAAATTTTTATGAATCCTAATGTAGAAATAAAAGACAAGCCCGAAGTTAGAGGAATTGCTTTAGATAAGAATCAAGTGCAAGTTAGTTTTCGAAATTTACCAGACAAGCCAGGAGTTGCTGCCTCAATTTGTTTAGCTCTGGCTGAAGCAAATTTAATTTTTGATACCATAGTTCAATCTGAGAGAAATAGTGAATTAAATACAAAAGATATTAGTTTTACCATGAATAAAGAAGACAGAATAAATGCAGAAGATGTCTTTGGATTATTAATAAAAAAATATCCTGAATCAAGATTGGAAGATGGTCACGCTATAGCTAAAGTTAGCGCTGTTGGTGCAGGAATGGCTGTCAAGGAAGGAACTGCAGCAAAGATTTTTAGAGCACTAGCCAATCAGAACATTAATATTGAAATGATTGCAACTAGTGAGATTAGAACATCATGTATTGTTCTGGAAAAAAATTGTAATAGGGCAGTTAATGCTATTCATGATTATTTTAAATTAAATGAATAACTTAAGTATTCCTTGCTAGCTTTTGTCTTAATTTTTTAATTCTATCTCTTAAATTTGCAGCCTCTTCAAAGTTTAACTCTGAAGCGGCATTTTTCATTTTTAATTCTAATTTCTCTATAAGATCAGGCATCTCCTCTAATAAAGAAATATCATTATCAGATTTTAAGATATCATCTGTTTTATTATTAACCAAATTTATTATATCTTTTGAAAATCCACCAGTTTCTAATTTTCTTGATAACTCTAAAAAAGATAAAATAGAATTTTCAATTTTTTTACCTGCTGCTTGAGGAATAATCCCATTAGTTTTATTATATTCTTCTTGTATAGCTCGACGCCTATCAGTCTCAGCAATTGCTTTTTTCATAGAATCTGTAAAATTATCTGCATAGAGTAAAGCAACACCCTCAATGTGCCGAGCAGCCCTACCAATTGTTTGAATTAATGATCGTTCTGCTCTTAAAAAACCTTCTTTATCAGCGTCTAATATTGCCACTAACGAGACTTCAGGTAAATCTAATCCTTCTCTCAATAGATTAACTCCGACTAAAACATCATATTCACCTAACCTAAGATCTTGAATAATTTCAATTCTTTCAATCGAATGAATTTCTGAATGTAAATATCTGACTCTTACTTTATTATCTGCTAAAAAATCAGTAAGATCCTCTGCCATCCTTTTTGTGAGAGTTGTTACAAGTACTCTTTGATTTTTTTCTGACCTAACACGAATTTCAGATAAAAGATCATCTATCTGCCCCTTACTTGGTCTTACATCAATTAAAGGATCAAGCACACCTGTAGGTCGAATGACTTGTTCAACAAAATCACCTTTAGATTGATCTAACTCCCATTGACCAGGAGTTGCACTTACAAAAAGAGTCTGTTTAGATTTGTCCCAAAATTCCTCACATTTTAATGGTCTATTATCAGCAGCACTAGGTAGTCTAAAACCATGCTCAATTAAAACTTTTTTTCTTGCTTGATCACCGTTATACATAGCATGAAGTTGTGGACAAGTTACATGACTTTCATCAACAACTAATAACCAATCATCAGGAAAGTAATCTATTAAACATTCTGGAGGAGTCCCGGCTTCTCTTCCAGCTAAGTGCCTTGCATAATTTTCAACCCCATTACAGTAACCTACTTCTTTAAGCATTTCTAAATCATATTTAGTTCTTTGTTCTAATCTCTGAGCTTCAAGTAACTGTCCATTATTAACAAAAAAGTCTATTTGTGATTTTAATTCTTGCTTGATTTCATAAATTGCATTTTCAAGTCTTTCCTTAGGAGTAACAAAATGCTTTGCAGGATATACACTTACTTGATCTAAACTTTCTAAAATTTCGCCTGTTAAGGGATCTACATATCTAATCGCCTCAATTTCATCACCAAAGAATTCGATTCTGATAATTCTATCCTCATAAGCTGGACCAACTTCAAGTACATCACCTTTAATCCGAAACCTCCCTCTACTTATTTCGATATCATTTCTAGAGTATTGATTATTTACTAATTCTCTTAAAGAAGATCTTAAATCAATTGTTTCACCAACTTTAAATTTTACAGCTGCTTTCAAATATTCACTAGGTATCCCAAGACCATAAATACAACTAATAGAGGCTACAACAATAACATCTCTTCTCTCAAACAACGATCTTGTAGCAGAATGTCTCAACATATCAATTTCTTCATTAATTGATGCTGTTTTTGCAATATAAGTATCACTTACTGGCACATATGCTTCTGGCTGATAATAGTCGTAATAAGAGATGAAATACTCTACCGCATTTTTTGGAAAGAACTGTCTTAATTCATTACATAATTGTGCAGCTAAAGTTTTATTATGAGCAAGTACAAGAGCAGGCCTACCTGTTTGAGCGATTACATTTGCAATTGTGAAAGTTTTTCCGGTTCCTGTAGCACCAAGAAGTGTTTGAAACTTTTCACCTGTATTTACTCCCTTTACCAAACTTTGGATAGCACTAGGTTGATCACCTTTAGGCTCATATGGTGCATTAAGTTGATAATTATTCACTTTCTAGTATCAGCTAGAAATATACTAAGAAATTTTTTGAGTATTTAATGAATTATCTAAAGATTCTTTTAAACCTCTTATGCCTGCAATCATTCCCACCAAATTATCTAATTTATTAATTACAGTCCCAACACCTACAGCTGAAGCACCAGCGGAAATAGCAAGAGGACAAGTAATTTGAGACAATCCAGAAGCACTCATAATCGGATTAATTATTGCATTCTTCATAAATTCTTGTTTAATAGCGAATGTCGCTGCTAATGTTGGCACAGATTTTTCAAATAATCCTTGTATCCCTGAACTATATGGTTTAGAACTTTTACCTCCCTCAGTTTGAATAATATCAGCACCCTCTTTGATAAGTTGTAGAGCAAGATCAACTTGTTTATCAAGAGAAAGTATATGAGGTACTGTTACTGATAGAGGAACACTTGGTAGTAAATCTTTAGTTTTTTTTGTAAGTGATAATACTTGATTCGCTGAAAAAGTTATTCCTTGTTCATAAAAAGAATCAAAGTTTCCAATCTCTATGAATGTTGCTCCTGCTTTAACAGAATCAATAAATAATATGGGTTCTACTGCACTTACACAAATTGGCAAAGAAGTTATATTTGAAACCTTCTCCACTAATAAAGGATCACATGCTATATCGATAACATCTGCCCCTCCTATAGAAGCAGCTTTAGCAATCATTTGGACAGATTCAATATCAAAATTACTTAGTCCTGATATTATTTTTAATAATGATTTATTGTGGAGTTCTTTTTGAACTTTTTGTGGCAATTGATTAATCAGAGTCATTGACTAGATGTATTTACTCTCTGATTGTGACATTGTTTTATAAAAAAGCATATTTTTTTAAAATATTATTTGATTTCAACAAATGATGAATAAATCAAAAAATAACTGGACAAATTGGCATCATATATTTCATCAGTCGATTCTTAATAATGAAAATTTTATACCGAATGACATTAATTTACTGATAAGCGTATCAGGAGGACAAGATTCAATGGCATTATTGACTCTATTAAATGATATTAAAGAAAACCATAATTGGTCATTAATTGTTTGGCATGGAAATCATAAATGGCACAATCAGTCAGATGAATTTGCAAAAAGATTACAAAATTATTGTTCCCAAAAGAATATTATTTTTTTTAAAGATTCTGCAGATGAAATTGATATATCAACAGAAGAAAAAGCGAGAAAATGGAGATATAAAAAACTATGCGAAAAAGCTTCAGAAATTTGCGCTAAAGACAAGAATCATAGGACCTTGTACATTGTTACTGGCCACACAAGCACTGATAATACCGAAACATTTCTTTTAAATCTTGCCAGAGGAAGTGACTTTAGTGGATTGAGTGGTATCGCTCGTAAAAGGTTATTAAATAGTGATTATTTTTTAGTGAGACCTTTAATGATTTTTAGCAGAAATGATACTTCTGATATATGTAAAACACTCGAAATCCCTTTTTGGGTAGATCCAACAAATTCTGATATACAAATAAAAAGAAATTTAATAAGGCACAAAGTCATTCGCGAGCTCGAAGGAATTCACCCTGGCTGCAGCTATAGAATAAACAATTTTATTGAAAAGATGAAAAACTATAACCAGGAGAGATCAGAATTATGTGAGTTAGCTATAAAATCATGCTTATGTGATGATGGGATAAAAAGGGCAACCTTAAATGATTTAGGTGAACAAGCCAGAGCCACACTTTTACTTTGTCTTTTACGTACAAAATGTAAAAAGCAAATTAGTTCAAAAAATATTAATGATTTATCTAAACAAATTTTTAAAAAAGATACTGGCCATAAATACTTTTCAAATGGAGTAAAGGTAATTTGGAATAAAAATTTTATTAAAATTAACTCCTAAGTTGTTAAAGCAGACCTTCTTCTGCGAGTTCTACCAGTAACTTCCTCTTCTTGATTTTTAATATTCTGTTTAGTATTCTCTCTTGCCTTATTAACATTGTTTTGATTTTTATTAACTTGAGGATTATGATTTCTATTTTTGTTATTCTGTTGCTCGCTAGTAGATCTTGGCTTATATGTAGGAGTTCCACTTGGTGCAGGCTGCACTAGACATAACACTAACGGTTCAACCTGTAATTCACGTCGCATCCTCCTGCTTAAACCTGATTCAATTTCTCTTTGTACTCCTATCCAATCGACCTCAAAAGATTTAGGGCCAGTTTGTCTTGAGAGTTGTTTCCATCTATTTTCTAAAACCCAGCTAATTTCTCTTTCAGTCCATAATGACATCTTTCTAGGATCAGCAGAAGTTACAACACCTCTCAAACTTACTCTTGGTGGGGCGACCATATTACCATCCGTACTTATAGGTATCAAAACAGTAACTATTCCATCATTAGCTAGTTGTTGCCTTTCCTTTAAGGAACGAGCATCAACTATTCCTGTTCTAGTGTTATCAAGCATTTCAATTCCAGATTTAACAGGCTGGCCTTGAATCATTGAATTTGCTCTCAGCTCAATTGAGTCACCATTATCAAGTATTAAAATATTATTTGGGGATACACCCATAGATACAGCTGTCTTTCCATGCAAGACTTGCATTCTATATTCACCATGAACTGGTATAAAGAATTTAGGTTTGATTAATGCGAGCATCATCTTTTGATCCTCTCTGCAACCATGTCCAGAAACATGAATTCCATGTTCTTTCCCATAGATTACCTTTGCACCAAGATAAACAAGTTTATCAATTGTATGACTGACAGATATTGTATTTCCAGGGATTGGACTAGATGAAAATATAACAGTATCAGTAGTTTTTAATTGAACATTAGGATGTTCGCTCCTAGAGATGCGGCTTAAAGCAGCCATAGTCTCACCTTGACTTCCTGTCATAAGAAGTAATGTTTCTTTATCAGGTAAATCTCTAATAGTTCTTATTGGAAAGAATAAATCATCCGGAACTCGAATATAACCTAGCTCTCTGCACTTTCCAACAACATTTAGCATTGACCTACCCAGCAATCCTATCTTTCGCCCATGCTTCATTGCTGTTTCAATAATCATAGCCACTCTATGAGTAGAACTAGCAAAAGTTGTAATAAGTACTCTTCCTTCAGCCTCGCTAATTAATCGATCTAAATTGGGAAGTACTGAACTCTCAGATGGAACAAATCCAGGAACCTCTGAATTTGTTGAATCTGAAAGAAGGCAAAGTACTCCTTGCTCTCCATAAAAAGCCATGCGTTCAATATCAGCTAATTTCCCGTCAGGAGGACAATGATCAAATTTAAAATCACCAGTAAAAAAAATTACTCCAACAGGAGTAGTTAATGCCAAGGCAAAACTATCAGATATTGAATGCGTATTTCGCACAAATTCTATTGAAAAATGCTGTCCAAGCTTCACTACCTGCCTAGGTTCCACAGATTGTAGATTAGTTCTATCAGCTACACCCGCTTCTTCAATTTTACCTTTCAACATTGAAATTGCCAAAGGGGGACCATAAATAATCGGTATGTTAAATTTTTTTAAATGATGTGATATACCTCCTATATGATCTTCGTGACCATGTGTAACTATCATTCCTCTAAATCTTTTTAAATTAGCTTGCAAATATGTAGTATCAGGCATAACAACATTCACACCATGCATCCCCTCAGTAGGAAAAGCTAATCCACCATCAATAAGAATTAAATCATCACCATATTCAAAAACACATGTATTCTTTCCTATTTCATGTAAACCCCCTAGAGGTATTATTTTTACACATGGTTCTTTTGAATTTTTCTGAGTGTTAGTTGAATGACTATTTTGTGAACTTAATTTACTGGAATTCATTTGATAAAGTATTAAAAACGAGCAATTTGATTAATTAACTGAAAAATAATACAAAAAAATTTTAATTTAAAGATAAGTTGTTAATAATCTCTAAAAGATTTTTTGATTTTACATCATTTAATTTAGTTAATGGGTACCTAGGTGAACCAACATTCCAACCCATTAAGACTAAAGCTGCCTTTATTGGAATTGGGTTAGTTGTTTCAAAAAGTGCATTAAAAAGATCCTGAAGTTTTTCATGAATTGCGAGTGCTTGTGAGACATGCCCATTTTGAAAAGATAAAATCATTTCTTTTAACTGCAGACCAACAATATGGCTTGCAACACTCACAACACCAACAGCTCCAACAGATAACATAGGAAGCAATAATGAATCATCGCCACTATATATTGCAAATTCAGAGCCACAGATGGCTCTCAACTCGGTCACTTCTTCTATTCTACCGCTTGCAGCCTTAATACTTACAATATTTGAGCATTTCATAAGTTTCTTTACAGTATTAGGCAACAGATTAGAACCAGTCCGACCTGGAATGTTGTAGAGCATTAAGGGGATATCAGGTGCTGCTTTGGCAACCATACTAAAGTGTTCATACAACCCTTCTTGGGGTGGCTTATTGTAGTAAGGTACAACCACCAAAGCTCCATCCGCACCCGACTTACATGCTTGTCTTGTAGCCTCTATTGCTTCAGAGGTTGAATTACTACCAGTTCCAACAAGAATACTTGCTTTTTTATTCAATGAATTCTTAATTGCCAAAAATAAATTATGCTGCTCCTTCCAAGTTAAGGTGGGAGACTCTCCTGTAGTGCCACATAAAACCAATCCATCAGATCCATTATCGATAATGTAGTTTGCTAGTCTTACAGCCAAATCATAATCAACTGCGCCATCTTTATCAAAAGGAGTAACCATTGCAGTTAGTATCTTCCCAAAAGGTGGCTGATATTGTCCAAGAAGATTATTCATGATTGTTTTGAAGTAAAATTTCGGCTATTTGAATAGCATTAAGTGCTGCTCCTTTTCTAATCTGATCACCACACAACCACAATTCTAATGCATTAGGATTACTTAAATCAGATCTTATTCTCCCAACCGCAATATTATCTTGCTCTTTAACATCCTCAGGCATCGGGAATCTATTAGTTTTATAATCTTCGATAATATCTATACCTTTAGCAACTTTTAATTTAGCGATAGCCTCAATAAGATCGACACTTTCAAAAAATTCAATATTAACTGATTCTGAATGAGCCCTTAAGATTGGCACTCTTACACATGTTGCAGATAAATTTAGTTCTGGATTATTTAAAATTTTTCTTGTCTCATTAATCATCTTCATTTCTTCTTCGCAGTAATTATTTTCCTGCATGGGAGAATTATGTAAAAACAAATTGAACGCTAATGAATAAGGTAATATATTTGGTGTTTGAGGATTACCTTCTAAAAATTTCTTTGACAAAAACTTTAATTCCTCCATTGCAAGTTGACCTGCTCCGCTTGCCGATTGATAAGTAGAAACAATAATTCTTTTGATTTTAGAAATTTGATTCAAAGGTGCAAGAACCAAAGCAAGTAATATTGTCGTACAATTAGGATTTGCTATTACTCCATTATGGGTTAATGCTTCATTTGGATTTACTTCTGGAACAACTAAAGGGACCTCTTTATCCAATCTAAAAGCACTTGAATTATCGATCAATATTGCATTATTATTTTTAATTTTTGAAAGCCATTTTTTAGAAACTGATCCTCCTGCAGAAGCAAAAACTAAGTCAACATTTGAGAAAGATTTTTCATTAACTTCTTGAGTAATAAGTTCTTGCTTTTTCCACATAATTTTTTTACCAGCTGACCTAGAAGAAGAAAGTAAAATTAATTCAGAAATAGGAAAATCTCTCTCTTCTAATATTTTTAGCAATTCAGATCCAACTGCTCCAGATGAACCTAATATTGCTACTTTTAAAGATCTGTTAGGTAATAGTGAAGATTTAGCCAAAATTATAAAAAAATTATGGAATTAATAAAAATATGTTTCTTACTTTATCAAAAAAGATAACTTTCAAGTAAAACACTTAATGTGAAATAATTAAGTTTCTATATTTGTAAGAATTTTAAAATTTCAAAAATGAAAGAACAATCTTTAAAAGTAAAAACAAATTCCCTTCCTCAAAGTAGAATTTCTATTGAATTAGAAATACCATCTTCATCATGTAAATCTATTTTTGAAGATACAATTAAAAGCATAAGTAAATCAGTAAAGCTACCTGGATTTAGATCTGGGAAAGTTCCAAAACAAGTTTTAATTCAAAGAATAGGTTTGACTCAGCTATATGCTTCTGCACTTGAAAAAATAATAGATAAATATTGGAAAGAGGCATTACAAGTAAAATCAATAGCACCTCTCTGCGAACCTGAATTAGAAGATGGTTTTGAATCTCTATTAGCGAGATTTAATCCTGAAGAAAATTTAAAATTAATTCTTAAAACTGATATTGAACCCAAATTAAAGCTTAAGAAGACAAAAGGGTTAAAAGTTGAAATTCAAAAAAATAAGTTTGATCCAAAAAGTATTGATGAAGAACTTGAAAAATCAAGAAATCAACTAGCAAATATTATTCCCGTAGTTGATAGGCCTGCAAAAATAGGTGATATTGCCGTAATTAGTTTTAATGGTATTTATAAAAATTCAAAGAAATCTATTGAGGGAGGATCTAGTGAATCTATGGATCTTGAACTTGAGAAAAATAAGATGATACCCGGATTTGTAGAAGGTATTATAGGCATGAATATTAATGAAAAGAAAAAACTTAATCTGACATTTCCAAAAGACTATGCTCATGAAGAATCAAAAGGGAAAGAAGCAGTTTTTGAAATTCACCTAAAAGATTTAAAAACCAAAGAACTACCTGAATTAAATGATGAATTTGCAAAGCGATCAGGAAATAACAAAACATTAAAAGATTTAAAAAAAGATATTGAATTACAATTGAAGGATAATTTTGAAAGAGCTCAAAGGAATTTAAAAATTGAAGCGTTAATTGATGCTCTTTCTAAGGAGCTTGAGGTAGAGATTCCAAAATCAATGATTGATTTAGAGGTTCAAAATAATATCGAGCAAACTGCGCAAAGATTTGCTCAGCAAGGCATGGATGTTAAATCCACTTTCACTCCTGATCTAATTAAATCACTCGCAGAATCAACTCGTCCTCAAGCAGAGAAAAATGTATTAACTGCATTAACTTTTAAAGCTCTCGCTGAACAAGAAAATATTGATGTAGAAGAAACTGAAATAGATAAAAAATTAAAAGAATTTGAACAAGAAATTGAAAAATCTCCAAACAAAATTGATATCGGGAAATTAAGAGAAGCTATCAGAAATGATCTCATGAAAGATAAATTAACAGAATGGTTAGAAAATAATTCTGAAATTATTGAGAAAAAAGTAACTAAAACTAATTCCAAGAAAGTAAATAAAACAAATTCTAAAAAAGCAACTAAAGAGACAAAAGATAAATCTATAGACAAAAAAAATACTAAATCAAAAGGTAACTAAAGATAAAGGAGAAAAAAAATAATTTGTGAAAAATCTTACTAATCTTGAAAAAAACTTTTAAATTATAAAAAGTAATACTTTTTGTTTTGATCCAATCAATAAAACATCATCAATTTTTCAATATAGCTGAATCAAAATCCTATAAAAATAGATTAACAGGTGCATTACCAACAGTCATTGAACAATCTGGCAGAGGTGAGAGAGCTTTTGATATTTATTCAAGACTATTAAGAGAGAGAATCATTTTTTTAGGAACTGAAATAAATGACCAAGTCTCAGACTCGTTAGTTGCTCAATTATTATTTTTAGAGGCAGAAGATCCTAGTAAAGATATACAGATTTATATAAATTCTCCAGGAGGTTCTGTTACAGCAGGATTAGCAATTTACGATACAATGCAACAAATTTCTCCAGATATTGTCACTATTTGTTTTGGCGTTGCTGCAAGCATGGGTGCCTTTTTATTATCAGGAGGTACTAAAGGTAAAAGGTTAGCACTACCAAACTCAAGAATTATGATTCATCAGCCACTCGGTGGTGCTCAAGGTCAAGCGGTTGAAATAGAAATTCAAGCTAAAGAAATTTTATTTCTAAAAGAAACTTTAAATAAATTATTATCTGAGCATACTGGCCAGCCTCTTGAAAAAATAGTGGATGATACGGAAAGAGATTACTTTTTATCTCCTGATGAAGCCGTAAATTATGGTTTGATTGATAAAGTTATTAAAAATGACAACTAGATAATTTAGTTTAATATTTTGATGACGAATTGTAGTTTATGAGCAATCCTTGAATAAGGGTATACCAACCCCTTTAAATCAAACGTAGTTTTTATTAATCGATGGCTAAATTTGACGCCCATCTTAAATGTTCTTTTTGCTGTAAATCACAAGACCAAGTAAGAAAACTAATAGCTGGTCCTGGAGTTTATATCTGTGATGAATGTATTGATCTTTGTAATGAAATTCTCGATGAAGAATTATTAGAGTCGCAATCAAGATCTAATATAAATTCGCCTCAGGTTAAGAAAAAGTTACCCAATGCACATACTGAAAATAATGACCCCTTAAAAATTAATACAATTCCCAAGCCAATAGAAATAAAAGGGTTCCTTGACAAACAAGTTGTAGGACAAGAATCTGCAAAAAAAATACTTTCAGTCGCAGTATATAACCACTATAAAAGACTTGCCTGGAAAAATTCAGATAATAAAGATTTAGAAAACAAACAAAATAATTTCCAATCTACTAAATTACAAAAATCTAATATTTTGCTGATTGGACCAACTGGAAGCGGAAAAACCCTATTAGCACAAACACTTGCTGAATTCCTCGATGTCCCATTTGCAGTTGCTGATGCAACAACTCTTACAGAGGCTGGTTACGTAGGAGAAGACGTCGAAAATATTCTTTTAAGACTTTTACAAAAATCTGAAATGAATGTTGAACTTGCACAAAGAGGGATTATTTACATAGATGAGATAGATAAAATTGCTAGAAAAAGTGAAAACCCATCAATTACCAGGGATGTTTCAGGTGAAGGTGTACAACAAGCATTATTAAAAATGCTTGAAGGAACGATAGCGAATGTTCCTCCTCAAGGAGGCAGAAAACATCCATATCATGATTGTATCCAAATTGATACAAGTCAGATCCTTTTTATTTGCGGTGGTGCATTCATTGGGCTTGAGGATATTGTTCAAAAAAGATTAGGTAAACATAGTATCGGTTTTACAACGTCATCAGAATTTGACAAAGTAGAATCAAAAAACATAACAGCATCTAGGGACTCAATTAAGAATTTAGAGCTTGATGATTTAGTTAAATATGGATTAATTCCTGAATTTATAGGAAGAATTCCCGTGTGTGCGATATTAGATCCACTTGATGAAGATACTTTGAAATCAATTCTGACTGAACCAAGAGATGCTTTAGTTAAACAATTCAAAGCTTTATTAAGCATGGATAATGTCAATTTAAAATTTGACCCTGATTCAGTCTCAGCCATAGCGAAAGAAGCATATTCCAGGAAAACCGGAGCGAGAGCTTTAAGATCTATCATTGAAGAACTTATGCTTGATTTAATGTATTCATTACCATCTCAAGAAGACGTTAAAGAATTTACAGTTACAAGGAAAATGGTTGATAATCTATTCTCATCAAAAATTGTCAACCTCAGATCAAGCAAAAATAGAATAAGAAAAGAATCTGCTTAAGTTTATTCAGTTATCATTGAGGAAATACTTACGATATTCACAAACTAATTAATGGTAAATAGTCATCAACCTTTTCATCTAAAGTATAGACCAATAAATTTCGATGAAATCATAGGCCAAGATGTAATTGCACTAACCTTAAAACAAGCTTTAATTACAAATAAGATTGCTCCAGCTTATTTATTTTGTGGTCCTAGAGGCACAGGCAAAACTTCTAGTGCAAGAATTTTTGCTAAATCATTAAATTGCCAAAAATACAGTAAGCCCAACTCTTTACCTTGTAACATATGCGAATTATGTAAAAATATTAATGTTGGAGTTGCTTTAGATATAATCGAAATTGATGCCGCATCAAATACAGGTGTTGAAAATATAAGAGAAATTATAGAAAGAGCAAATTTTGCACCTACTCAAGCTAGATGGAAGGTTTATGTAATTGATGAGTGTCATATGCTTTCTGCAGCAGCTTCTAACGCTTTATTAAAAACAATAGAAGAGCCCCCTGAAAGGGTTGTTTTTATACTTGCGACTACTAATCCTGAGAAAGTAATAAAAACAATTCAAAGTAGATGTCAAAAATTTAACTTTAAAAGAATCAATTCAGAGCATATTTATAATCATCTTTTAGAAATTTCAAATAAAGAATCAATTAACTTTGAAGAAGAAGGATTAAGACTTATTGCAAAAAGATCAAATGGTGGGATGAGAGATGCTCAACGCCTATTAGATCAATTAAGTTTAATTCCAAATGGTATTACTAAAAAAAATGTTGAAAAATTACTTGGAGAAGTTTCTGAGAATGATCTTTTAGACTTAATTGACTCATTAATAAATAATATTCCAGATTCTTTAATCAAATCTTGTTTTAATTTATATGATTCAGGTAATGAGCCGATTGCTATTTTAGAAGGTCTTTTAAATATTACGAGAGATTTGTTACTTAAAACTATAGATAATAGTTATTCCGATTTATTCTATACCTCAAAAGAATTTGAACCTGAGATAGAGAGGATATCTAAATTAATAAACAAATCTAAAATAATTGAATGGCATTATTATCTTAAAGATCTTGAATATAAGATCAAAAACAGTAATCAACCTAGATTATGGCTTGAAATTCATTTAACAAGCCTACTAAAGATAAAAGATCAACCTATAATAAACAATGACAAAATTTTTCATAATGAAGGGTTAAGTAGAGATAAAAAAATTATTTCTTCAGTAGAAAATTTTAAAAATAAAGTCCAAAAAGAAAAACCTACTTTTTGTAATCAAAATGAAGAGTTTGATAAAAATGATAGAAATATCGATAACGAATCAATCAACTTAAAGGAAAAATGGTCTTTAATACTTTCAAAACTAGAATTACCATCAACAAGAATGCTCCTGTCACAGCAAGCAGAACTGATAAGTATTCAATCAAAGATAGTGGAGATAGGCTTAGCACCAAATTGGGAAAATATGATTAAGAGCCGAAAAGTAGTTATTGAAGATGCTGTAAAAAAAATATTTGGTGAACATATGGCTATAAGTTTTAAATCCAAAAAAAATAATATAAATTCAATAAATAGTAAAAATCAAAAATTTGATAAAGAAGATGATATCCAACAAAAATTTACTAGAACTAGTAAATTAAAAAATGAAGAACATGAAAATAATAATCAAAAAGTCACAGGCTCAAAAAAAATAAGTAATGAAATATCCTCTGAAAATTATTTAGATGTAGAAAAAAATAGTTCGAAAAATTTAGCTGATTTTTTTAATGGACAAATTGTTGATAGTCAAAAAGAATAACTAACCTACATGAATTGTCTTTTTCCAAATTATTTTTTTAGGTAAAATAGACATTTTTAATGTGACCAAAGGAATAACAATAAACCAGTGTGACAAATAAATTAAATATAAAATTATTCTTATTAAGTTTTTGGGTAATGCTGGTCCCTCATGTTTTTTATGACATCCAAACCAAGAAGCAGTAGCCGAAAGGGTAAACGCCGTTAGCGAAACAGGCCAATAAATAGGTGATTTAAAAAATAAGAGGCAAACAATTAAATCAACTAAGGTGATTATTGGTAATGCATATTGCAAAATAAAAAAATAAGTTAAATCAAACTTCTGAATCAATGTTAATTTGCTAAAAATTAAATTTTTACCATAGTCAAAAAATCTTTGTAAGCCGCCCTCTGCCCATCTTTGCCTTTGCCTAAATAAGGCAGAAATATCTTCAACTGCCTCTTCCATTACTGGAGGATCCCAAAAGATACCAATTTTAGATTGTGATAGTAATAATCTCACACTTAGATCTAAATCATCTGTGACGGTATTCTCATTAAATGAACCACAATTTAATAAGATTTCTTTTCTTACTAGTTGTCCATTACCTCTAAGTTCTGAAATACCTGCCGAGTACAATCTGCCAATTTGAAAATAAGCATCCATAGCCATTTCTATACCTTGGCAAGTAGTTAAAAAATTCTTACTTACATTAAGCACTGATTTTCTTAATTGAACCGCGGACCAAGAACCTTTTTGGGCAAAATTAAGAACCCTTCGGAGTGTATCATTTTTCAATTGTGCATCTGCATCTAAGATAAATACCCATTCACCAGAAATAAATTTCAAAGCATGATTTAATGCTCCTGATTTTCCTCCACCAGCATTTTGGGATCTGCTTATGATATTCAACGTTTTATATTTTTGAGATAGCTTCTTTAAGATAATTGGAGTGTCGTCTACACTTCCATCATCAATTATATGTATTTTTAATTTTTCAGATGGATAATCCAAATTAAATAGTCTTTCAACAAGTCGAGCAATAACATTTTGCTCATCTCTTGCTGCGACAAGTATATCTAGGGTTGGAACTTTTTTTGAGAATTCTTTATTATCATAAACATTATTATTAAAAGTTTTCATATTTTTTGACAACACCCAAATCCCATAAATTAAAACAACCAATGATGTTCCGTAGATTATTAAAACTGGAGGTCTTTTGCTTAAAAAATGAGGATATACTCCTATGAAAATACATAAAATTAAAAATATTAAAGATTTCAATCTGCGATTGCTAGAAAAACTATTATCAAAATTTAATGTACTTTTATTTTTCATAGTTTCATTTTACTAGATTCATAAAATTTAAAATTTTTGTTTCCTTATAATATTGCTTTAAAATTTTTTGATAAGGGTAGCCTATTTTAGCCATTGCAATCGCTCCAGATTGAGATAAACCTACACCATGGCCAAAGCCACCACCAGTAAAAACCCATATATTATCATTTAATTTATCAATTATAAATAAATTACTTGGCAAAAAATTTAAAATTTTTCTGATGTCATCCTTAACTAAATTAATTTTCTGCATTGAACTTTCTTGACTAATTTCCAATTTAATAACTCTTCCACTAGATCCTCTTTTATTAATTTTTAAATCTAGAATCTTTGAATTTTTATTTACTAAGTTATTTTTTTGTAATAGATTCAAAATTTCTTTATCCGAAACTTTTCTTTTCCATCTAAAAAGATAATGTTCTTTACCAAAAAAATTATTTATATCACTTTGTAAAAAATTTTTTAATTCTTCTCTTTTTTTGATTGTGGGGTTTAGATATTTATTTTCAGAATTTATAAAATCATATTCAGAAGTAAAATATGGATAATCATCCATTTGCCAAGATTCACCAGAAGATGCTGATATCCCGCCATTGGAAGCATGATAAAAAGCATTAATTGGTTTACCTTCAAAAACTAAAATCTTATTTTGCGTGTCTATTATTGCTTTCTCAATATTTTCGTTCACAATTTGAGGTTTATATACTTGACATTGTGTTGTAACACATAAATGAAATTTATCTGCTTCAAAACGATTTGAATTATAAATTGCCCAAGTCCTAGCAATTACAGCTTGAGCTTTTAGAGCTTCTAATGGAGAATTAGCTCCTATTTCGTGAGGCAAAACTCCTTTTAAGTACTTTGCAAATGATAGTTTTTGAACAAGGGTCCATGTTCCATATGAGTCTTTAATTAAATAAAAATTTTTCCCATAATTAATGCCATTTATTTTTATTACTTCATCAGACATAAGAGAAATTGGTCCCTCAAGTTTCTGAAATGTATATTTATTTATTAGGTAAGGAATAACTTTACTATCAATTGACGTTTGCCTAATTTTAAAATTTTGATTAACTTGATTTTTATTTTTAATTGGTAACCATATCTCCCAATGACTTGGCATAGTTATTATTGGTCTTAATCCTTTTTTTAGTAAAATCTTAGATTGTTTTTTTGCAGATTCAAAGCTAGCAAAAGGTTGAGAAACTAATTTTTCAAGAATATATTGTTTTTCTAAAGGTATTTTTTTAAAGACAATTTTTAATTCTTTAGACTGATGTTCTAATCCATTAGCCGATACTACTTTTAGAAAGTTATTATCTGTTTGAAAAAATAAAGCGTCTTCATTAATTCTATTCTTTCCTAAATATTGCTTTAAACCTATCAATAAATTCCCTCTCTTAATTTCTTTATCAAGATTAATATCAATAATTTGTTCAGCAAAAATGGAAGAATTTCTGAGGCTTAGATTAAAAAAAAAAGTTAAACTATACAGTAAAACATATATAGGTTTATAAAAATATTTCATAATTCTTAGTTAATAAAAAAAATATATCATTTTTTTGAAGAATTTTTATTTGCATCAATGCATTTTTAGGTTTAGATTAATAGACTAATAATAAAAGAATCTAAATGTCAAAGTTGAAGACACGTAAATCGGCAGCAAAAAGATTTAAAGCAACTGCTACAGGTAAATTCATGAGACGAAGAGCCTTTCATAATCACTTACTCGATCATAAAAGTTCAAAATTAAAAAGGCATCTTTCTACAAAGGCAGTTGTTGATGAAAGAGACGCTGATAATGTAAAATTAATGATCCCTTACGCTTAACTTTAATTAAGAGAATACAATCATGGCAAGAGTTAAAAGAGGAAATGTTGCAAGAAAAAGAAGAAATAAAATCTTAAATCTTGCTAAAGGCTTTAGGGGAGGTAATAAAAACCTCTTTAGAACAGCTAACCAAAGAGTAATGAAAGCTCTTTGTAATGCTTATCGTGATAGAAGAAGAAGAAAAAGAGATTTCAGAAGATTATGGATTGCAAGAATAAATGCTTCAGCAAGAATTAATGGCACTAATTACAGTAATTTAATTAATAATCTAAAAATGTCAAACGTTCTTCTAAATAGAAAAATGCTTGCTCAACTTGCATTAAATGAACCTGAATGTTTCAAGAAAATAGTCTCTTCAGTATCAAAATAAAAAATTTAATTACTATTATAAAAAAAGGATAATTAATAATTCATGGAGATTTCTTCATTCCAATCTTACTTACTAATATTATTTTTTTTATTAACTATAATTTCAATTTTTGTATTCAGACAATTCTTAAAAACAAGAAATGAAGAGATAAGTTTAGTTAAATATGAACAAAAAGGAATTGAATCATTAGAATCAGCTACTGAACTTTACGAATACGGATCTATTCAAATAAAAAAAAGACTATATTCGCAAGCAACTCAAACTTTTTTAAAAGCAATGAAAAATTCTGAAGATGAACCAGATGACGGTAAGGCAATTATTGAAAATGCTCTAGGTTTTACATATGCTGCTCAAAAGGATTATAAAAAAGCAATTAAACATTATAAATCTGCATTATTGGCTTTTCCGCAATATACAGTAGCACTTAATAATCTTGCTGCGGCACAACAAAGTTTATTGGATTATGAAGAAGCATTATTAACTTATAAAAAAGTTTTAGATATTGATCCAAAAAATAGAACAGCAATAAAAAAAACCAATGAATTAAATAAAAGGAATAAATATAAGCCATTTAAAGAAATTAATAATAGAGGATTCTAAGAATTATGATCGAAATAGATACGCTAAAAATTGGAAGAAAGATCTTTAAAAGTAGATTAATGATAGGCACAGGTAAGTATCAATCTCCCGAAATTATGATTGATAGTTTAGAAAACTCAAAATCTGAAATCATCACAGTAGCTATTAGAAGAATTAAAAATATTGATAAAGATTCAAATTTACTGCAAAACATTAATTGGTCAAAATATTGGATGCTCCCTAATACTGCTGGTTGTAAAAATTCTGAGGAAGCAATCAGAATTGCACTCCTTGGGAGGGAACTAGCTAAATTATCAGGCCAAGAAGATAATAATTTTATAAAGTTAGAAGTAATTCCTGATACACAATATCTTCTGCCAGATCCTATAGAGACTTTAAAAGCAGCAGAAATTCTTGTTAAAAAGAATTTCACTGTTTTACCGTATATAAATGCTGATCCAATTCTTGCAAAAAGACTTGAAGAAATAGGTTGTTCAACTGTTATGCCATTAGGATCTCCTATTGGCTCTGGACAAGGTCTTTTAAATTCTTCAAATATCTCAATCATTATAGAAAACGCAAATATACCGGTTATTATAGATGCAGGAATTGGAGTTCCAAGTGAAGCATGTCAAGCCATGGAAATGGGAGCTGATGGAGTATTAATTAATAGTGCAATTGCATTAGCTGATGATCCGGTAAGAATGGCACAAGCGATGGATTTAGGAGTCAATGCAGGCCGTATGTCTTTCTTAGCTGGAAGGATAGAAAGAGCCATTTATGCCAATCCAAGTTCTCCAGAAAATAACATTTCAAAATAATGTAAATTTTGAATCAGATTTTAAAAAACAATTAAAAGGGAGTTAAATTTGATTTTTATATGGGTTTTTAAAAAAGTTTTTAAACTTTTTTCAATTTTTATACCCATATTGATAGGTCACTGTAGTAATTTAATAATGATAATTGGAAAAATTTATCCGGAGTTTTGAGTGAAAGTTATTGTTCTTGGAGGAGATGGATTTTGCGGCTGGCCATGTGCAGTCAACTTATCCGAACAAAATCATGACGTAATTATTGTTGATAATCTTAGCCGCAGGAAAATAGATATTGATCTTGAGGTCGAATCTCTTACACCTATTTCATCAATAAATGAGAGATTAGCAGCATGGGAAGAGACAGGAGGTAAGCCAATAAAATTTATTAATATGGATATTTCGAAACAATATTTAAAGTTACTAAATCTATTGATTGATGAAAAGCCTGATTCAATTGTACATTTTGCAGAACAAAGAGCTGCTCCATACTCAATGAAATCAAGTTTTACTAAGAGATATACAGTTGATAATAACGTTAATGGTACTCATAACCTGTTAGCAGCTATCGTTGAAAGCAATTTAGATATACATATTGTCCACTTAGGGACAATGGGTGTTTATGGATATGGTTCTCACAGAGGAGCTACTATCCCAGAGGGATACTTAAAAGTTGAAGTTCCTCAACCTGATGGGACTAGATTTGAAGAAGAAATTCTACATCCTGCAAGCCCAGGAAGTGTATATCATATGACAAAAACTTTAGACCAATTATTATTTCTCTACTACAATAAAAATGATTTGATTAGAATTACAGATTTACATCAAGGAATTGTTTGGGGGACAAATACTCAAGCTACTTTAAAAGATCCAAGATTAACTAATAGATTCGACTATGACGGTGATTATGGAACAGTGCTAAATAGATTCTTAA
>CACNSV010000005.1 GCA_902623195.1 uncultured Prochlorococcus sp.
ATATTGAATGAGAACTGACTTCCATAATCACTACTTCTACTCCTGCTTCTAAAGCAGCACTTAATTTTGGTTGTAACTTATCTGCGAAATCAGTTGTATGTGATGATTTTTCTAAATAACCTTCCCATCTATTAAATAAAGTTCCAAATAATGCCGTTCTATTTCCTAATTTAATACTTAAATACTCTAATAAAAAACTAACTGTAGTTTTCCCATTTGTACCTGTTACTCCAATAAGCTTTAGTTGTCTTGATGGTCGATTCCAAAATTCAGATATTAATTGACCGAAAAGATAATCTAATTGTTTATCCAGTACTAAAACTTTTTTATGATCTAATTCTCTTGAAATTTTTGCTGCTTGCTTACTGATAATTGCAGCTTCCGCACCATTATTAATTGCATCCTTCCAATAAACACCTCCATCAGATCTTGATCCAGGTAGTCCAAGAAATAAAGTGCCTTTTTTGACTTCTTTAGAATTAAAACTAATATTATTTATTAGAGGATTAAGTAATAATGCAGTAGGCTGAATATTAATTAAATCCAGTAATTTATGTAATGTAATTTTTGGCATCAGTTTTTAAATATTTTGATAATTTAAAATATTTTTTTGCAACCAATTTTGTAATTGCGAATCTTTTAATCTAGGAGAAAGCCTTGGTAGCTCATGAATTTGATTAGTTAAATTATTTTGCAAAGCAAGCACTGGAACTTCATAATCATATTTTCTAAATTTATCCTGATATAGATCAAATCTATCAATATCAATTTCCTTAATTATTAATTCAGATTGGATATTTTTAATATTAATCTTTAGCAAATTATTTTTTACTGCATCGCAGAGACAGCAACCTTTTCTAACAAAAATATATAAAATCATTCTCTTCAATCAGGAACAGGATCACATCCACATGGGGTAAATGGATGACATTTACTTAATCTTTTTAAAGTTAACCATCCCCCTTTCCATGGACCATGCTTTGTAATAGCTTCATATCCATATGCACTGCAACTTGGGATAAATCTACATCTTGGTCCAAAAAATGGAGATAGCCACTTTCTATATAAAGAAATTAAGAAAAGAAATATTGAAGTTAAAAGAGAATTTATAAATTTAATCACGTTGATGATGTAAAATAAAATATCAAGCAATAATTACTCTAATTGAAATTTCAATTTTTTATTGCATAATTCAATTAATTTTAAACTATGTCAAGATACCGCGGGCCTAGATTGAGGGTTACGCGTCGCTTGGGAGAACTACCAGGTCTCACTAGGAAGGCTTCTAAAAAGTCCAATCCTCCAGGTCAGCACGGCCAAGCCCGTCGCAAGCGATCAGAATACGCAATTCGTCTAGAAGAAAAACAGAAACTAAGATTTAACTACGGAGTATCTGAAAGGCAACTAGTTCGTTATGTAAAAAAAGCTAGAGCTCAAGAAGGCTCTACAGGTACGAATTTACTAAAACTTTTAGAGAACAGACTCGATAATGTTTGTTTCAGATTAGGTTTCGGTCCCACTATCCCAGGTTCAAGACAATTAGTAAATCATGGACATGTAACTGTGAATGGCAAAGTACTAGATATTGCAGGATATCAATGCAAACCAAATGACATTATCGGTATTAAAGAGAACAAAGCAAGTAAAAAACTTGTTGAAGGGAATATTGAATTTCCAGGTTTAGCAAATGTCCCACCACATTTAGAATTAGATAAACCAAAATTATCAGGCAAAGTAATAAACAAATGTGATAGAGAATGGGTGGCTATTGAAATAAATGAATTATTAGTCGTGGAATATTACTCTAGGAAAGTTTAACTTCCGTTTTATTAGAGTTTTTGCTCGATCTCTAACATGGGTATTAAAAGAGTTATTTAAATGGAACTCAATAATAATAAAAAAATTATCCCGGGATTCAATACTTTATCAATACACCATGGGAAATCTTTTGCGGAAGAGACAGGGTGTATCATGCCACCCATTTTTGCTACATCTACATTTAAACACGGGAATAAAGAAAATTTTGATTATACAAGATCAGGTAATCCAAATTTTAGAATCCTAGCTGATATCCTTAAAGCATTAGAAAATTCAAAATATTGTACTGTCTTTAATTCAGGTATAAGTGCTGTCACAGCTATTGCATCAAGCTTAAAGTCCGGAGATAAAATTCTTTGTGAATCAAATCTTTACGGCTGCACAATAAGGATGTTTGAAAAAATTTTTAAAAAATTTAATATCAATACTTTTTATTGTGATTTTACCGATAAGGATAATTTTAAAAAAATTTCAGAAATTCACCCAACATTAATTTGGTTAGAAAGCCCTACTAATCCTTTATTGAAAATAATTGATATCCAAGAAATTTGCTCAGAAGCTAAAAAAAAGGAAATCCCAGTAGTAGTAGACAATACTTTTTGTACATCAATGATTCAAAGACCGTTAGAACTTGGCGCCACAATATCTCTTATAAGCACAACAAAGTTGATTAATGGACATAGCGATGCATTAGGCGGAGCAGTACTTACAAATGATGAAGAGTGGCAAGAAAAAATGATTTTTTCTCAAAAGGCTTTAGGTCTTCATCCTTCACCATTTGATTGCTGGCTTATTACAAGAGGCATCAAAACGCTTCCTTTGAGAGTTGAAAAGCAATCAAAAAATGCAGAATTAATATCTGAGGAATTAGTAACAAATGACTTAATTAAAGAAGTAACTTATCCTTTTAATAAAAATCATCCTGGATACCTATTAGCTAAATCGCAGATGAAATTAGGTGGATCAATGATTTCCATAAAACTAAATTTAGATAAAGATCAAACATTCAAGTTTTGTAAACAGCTTAAATATTTTTCATTAGCAGAAAGTCTTGGTGGGGTGGAAAGTTTAATATGTCATCCAGCAACAATGACACATGGTTCAATTGATAAAAAAACAAAAAATAATTTAGGAATTGATGATTCACTTGTAAGATTATCAGTGGGGTGTGAAGATAGCGATGATCTTATATCTGATATACTTAATTCTTTTGATTCTCTATCGATGTGAGAGATTTAATAAATAATCCCATATGGAAAAAATCAGAGCTCGGTTTACGCATACCAGATTCCAAACATGCTGTTTCAGTCGCTCTCCCAACATGGAATGATGTTATTGACTATGAGGAGAAAAAACCAGAATGTATAAATACTTTAAAATCAATTTATCCAAGATTTGGTATAAATCCATTATTAAAAAAATTATCTAATGAATTACTTAAACAGAATAATTTACAAGACCATAATGCATGGCCTTATTCAAGTAGAAATTTAGTTTTAAAAGCTAAAATTTATTGTGATAAATTCACTGATGAGTCTAATTCTTTCATAAAGGAATCTCAAAGCTTATTTTTTTTAATAACTAAAGATGAAGCAAATAATTATGCAAAGGTTTTTTGGCAGCACACTGGTCTAGGTGCATCATCTAGAGAAGCTGCAATATATCTAAAGTTAGAACCTAGAGCTGAAAATGACTTAGTTAAAGATTCAGAAAGAAAAATAATAAACAGAATTTCTAAATATGTTCAGTCAAATTCAGAGTTGATTCATATTACTTCTTCAGGGATGTCAGCTTTATATAGTGCTTTAGAGATTATTTATAAAATTTTTCCTAAAAAACCAACCCTACAAATTGGATTTCCATATGTTGATGTTCTTAAATTGCCAAAGAATATTTTTTATGGGGCAAATTTAATTATCGAAAATGATCTTCAGAAAATTGAATTTGAGATAAAAAGAATAGATCCTGCAGCAATAATCATAGAATTACCTAGTAATCCTTTACTTAAATGCACTAACATTATTGAAATCTCAAAAATAGCACAAAAATATAATATACCTCTAATTACTGATGATACTATAGGCTCTAATTTAAATATCAACTCTCTTGATTATTCTGATATCGTATTCACATCGTTAACAAAGATTTTCTCAGGTAGTGGAGATATTCTCGCAGGTTCTCTTATTTTAAATCCTAGAAGTAAGTGGATTGATAAATTTAAAAAAGCACTTAAGGAAATAGATATTCCAAAATTATCTGATAATGATTTTATATATTTAGAAAAATGCAGCAGAGATATTGAGTTTAGAGTTATTAATCAAAATATTAATTGTTTAAATTTGAAAAAAAAATTAGAGAATCATCATGCAGTAAAAACAGTCTTTCATCCTGAAAATTGTCCAAATTTTAATTCTATTCTCAAAAGGGATGGCGGTTATGGATGCTTATTATCATTTGAATTAAAAGGCAATATTGAAAAAACAAAGAAATTTTATAATGCATTAAAGCTTTCAAAAGGACCAAGTTTAGGTACAAGATTTAGTCTTATATGTCCATATGTATTGTTGGCACACTATAACGAATTAGAATGGGCTAGTAGTTGCGGTGTACCATCTAATTTAATTAGAGTTTCAGTTGGTCTTGAGGATCATAATCATATATGGGATGTCTTTTTAAAAGCCTTAAATACTTAAATTTTATAGTTCTTAGTGTTAAGAAATTTATATACTATTTTTTAAAAAAATAGTTAAAATTAAATTAAATATTACACATAAATAATGGCAAAAATTTATGAAGACAATAGTTTTGCTATTGGAAATACTCCTTTAGTAAGATTGAAATCTGTTACCAAAAATGCAAAAGCTACTGTACTTGCAAAGATAGAGGGTAGAAATCCTGCTTACAGCGTTAAGTGTCGTATTGGAGCAAATATGATTTGGGATGCAGAAAAAAGCGGAAAATTAACAAAAGACAAAGTAATCGTTGAGCCAACTTCAGGCAACACAGGCATCGCGCTTGCATTTACAGCTTCAGCAAGAGGATACAAATTAATTCTCACTATGCCTGAATCAATGTCCCTTGAGAGGAGGAGGGTGATGGCTGTTCTTGGTGCAGAAATTATCTTAACTGAAGCTGCAAAAGGCATGCCTGGAGCTATTGCAAAAGCAAAGGAGATTGCAGAAAGTGATCCTTCAAAATATTTCATGCCAGGACAATTTGATAATCCAGCTAATCCAGAAATTCATTTCAAAACCACTGGTCCAGAGATATGGGAAGATTGCGATGGAGAAATTGATGTTCTAGTTGCGGGAGTAGGAACTGGAGGAACTATTACAGGAGTTTCCAGATATATTAAAAATGAAAAAGGTAAAAATATAACATCGGTAGCTGTTGAACCAACTCATAGTCCAGTTATTACTCAGACTCTTAATGGTGAAGAGGTGAAATCTGGACCTCATAAAATACAGGGCATAGGTGCAGGATTCATTCCAAAAAATCTTGATTTATCAATTGTTGATAAAGTTGAGCAAGTGACAAATGATGAGTCCATCGAGATGGCCTTGAGACTTGCGAAAGAGGAGGGTTTACTAGTTGGAATATCTTGTGGAGCAGCTGCTGTTGCTGCAATTAGATTAGCAGAGCAAGATGAATATGCAGGAAAAACTATTGTTGTTGTTCTACCTGATTTAGCAGAGAGATATCTATCATCTGTAATGTTTACAGAAGTTCCAACTGGAATAATTCAAGAACCAGCTAATGCTTAATTTTTGAACCTTCTAAAAAAGCTTCTGGACTGATATACATAGCATCGCCATAAGAGAAAAATCTATATTTTTCTTTTATGGCTTTTTCATACAAACTTAGTAGTCTCTTTCTTCCAATCATTGCACTTACTAAGAGTAATAGGGAACTCTTTGGTAAGTGAAAATTAGTTAATAAACCATCTACAACTTTAAATTTAAAGCCAGGTTTAATTACCAAATCCACATTTTTATGAATAGGGAAAATATCTTTTTTAGATTCGACATAACAACTTTCTAGTGCCCTAACGCTGGTTGTTCCTATAGCAATAATTTTTTTACCTTGTAGTTTTGTAGTTTTTATCTCCTCAATTACATTTTTACCAATACTGACGAATTCTTTATGTAATTTTAAATTGATTAAATTATTTTGATCAATAGGTTTAAAAGTTCCATAACCAACATGTAAAGTTATAGGCATTATTTTAATACCTTTATGTTTTAATTTTGATAGTAGACTATTACTGAGATGCAATCCTGCAGTGGGAGCGGCGATCGCTCCAGGATTTTTTGCATATTCAGTCTGATAAGAATTCTCATGAGCTAATTTCTCATCTATATTTTTGATATAAGGTGGTAAGGGTATATCCCCAACATTATTAAGTAATGCATCCATAGTTTTGAGATTATTTATATTATCTGGAAATTGTATTAATCTACCCCCTGTTTCTTTATCAATTCCTACTATTTTCAATTCAATATTGTTATTAATTCTCTTTGAAAATATTTTTACATAATCATTTAACTTCAGTTTTTTAGCTGGTTTTCCCAAACAAAGCCATACAGTATCGTTTACTAATTCTAAAATTAATAGCTCAACTAAAGAACCATTACTTAATTGAACATTTAATCTTGCCTTCATTACTTTGGTATCATTAACAATAATTAAGTCACCATTATTGAGTTCATCAATTATATTTTTTGTAAGTTTATCTTCGTAAGAACTAATATCAGAATCAACTTTTCTTACAACCATCATTCTTGATTGATGCCTTATTCTTTTTGGTTTATTTGCAATTAAAGAAGGATCTAGTTTGTAATCATATGAATTTAGCTGCAAATCTAATTCATCTCGTTTTAAAATTGAGTCCAAGAATATGAATTAAGTTATCAAAGTTTCTGGATGATTCTCAATAAGATTAGCTAAATCTTTTAAGAAAGCTGCACCATCTGCTCCATAAATAACTCTATGATCAGCAGTAAGATTAACCTGCATAACTTTTTTAACTGAGATAGATCCATTATCACCAGCGACAACAGTTGGTTTTGAAGCAGCAATTGCCAAGATTGCTCCAGTCTCTGGAGGAAGTATTGCATCAAATCTATCTACTCCAAACATACCGAGGTTTGAAAGAGTAAATGTGCCTGTTGAATATTCTTCAGGCTCTAATTGTTTCGTGCGCGATCTCTTGACCAAATCTTTCCACTCTCTAGATAGTTCAAATAAATCTGTTTTATTAGGATCCTTTAAAACTGGAGTAATTAAACCACCATCTTCCATTGCAACAGCCACTGCAACATTTATTTCTTCAGGATATGAAATTCCATTTTCAGAATAACTGGAATTTACCTGAGGATGATTCTTAAGTGCATTAGCAACTGCTTTAACTAATATTGCAGTCATAGTTACACCATTTTGTTTAACTGTTTTATAGAAAGAATCTAGTTTGTCTGTATTTATTGAATAACCAACTCTAAAACATGGCACCCTCAAACTAGATTCCATATTTTTATTTACAGCTTTTTGCAAAGTATTGAATTGAATAGTTTCTCCAGGGTTACCAAAACTATTTCCAGGATTATTTGACTGGACGCTTTCATTTGAATTGACATTAATAATTGATGCGGAGGTATTTCCTTCCCCAATCCATGGGACAGAAACTGGTTGACCTTTTGCTTTTAGAACATCATCTGCCTGGATTCTTCCATGAGGTCCAGAGCCATGTACTTTTGACAAGTCAATTCCCATTTGAGAAGCAATTTTTTTTGCTTTTGGAGATGCAACTACTCTGGAGGAAATATTAGTAGTCGATGCATTAACCTCTATTTTTTTCTCTTGTATTTTTACTTTTTTTATAGAAGGCTTTACTCTTTCAACCTCTTTTGTACTTTGTATATCTACCTCATCAGCAACCTCAATCTTTTCTGGATTGTCTTTAACTACACTAATATTTTTATTCTCAGCTTGGACACTTGCTATCTCATTCTCGCTTTCTACAATTATTCCAATAGTCTCTCCAACTGGAGCAGTACTACCTGCGGGCATTAAAACTGCTGCTAAATATCCATCTTGAAATGATTCAACATCCATATCGGCTTTATCAGATTCAACTACCAATACTGATTCACCTCTTTCAACTTTATCTCCTGGATTTTTTAACCACTCAACAATTTTTCCCTCAGTCATAGTTGAGCTAAGAGCCGGCATAAATATTTCGTGAGACATAAATAATTTTTTATAGCAATAGTTCTTAGAGATTATCGACTGAAGTATCTACAATTCTTCAAGTTAAATAACCTTAAAAACTCCTAATCTTATTATACGAAAACCTGTAAATATGGGAACTATAAATAATTAAATTATTTAATTTAATAAAACAAATAATATTTGAAATAAATCAAATTTTAATATCTTTAAAAAATCTATCATGAAGTTTCATAAATTAATATTGCTTCTATTTGTAATTTATCACTTTCAGTTAATACATTAATTTTACTTTTCCATTCAACAAATTTAAAACAATTTTCAATTGAAGGTGATTCATCTCTACTTTTAATCCATTCTCTTATCCAATCAGCTAGTTCATATGTAATTTTGGTTGAAAGCATGGAAAAGAATCTACAAAAAATTTAGAAATCTATACTTAATATATTTTTATCTAAAAGTTTTAAATTAACAATTAAGGATTGTCTATTGATTGTATTATTCCGTCCTTAACAGTAATGGAAACTTGCATTTTCTTAATCAAGTTATCACCGACAGTAACATCGCAAAAACTATCTATTTGTCCTTGATCAACAATATCATCCATTTTTAAATCTCTTACTTGATTTTGTTGCTGTAATAAATTCCTTTTTTGCTCTTCTAATTCATTCCTTTTTGCAGCTATTTGTTGTTGTATTTGCCCAACTTGTTCTTGAACTCTTGGGTCTAATGGATTAGCGGCTTGAGATCTAATATTACTAACTACTTGTTGACCTTCTTGTTCAAGTTGAGATAATTGTTGATCCGTTGATGATATTGCTTTACTAATTTCATTCTCTGCATCTTGTTTCCATATAGGAGTAACAATAGCTTTTATAGCAATTGATCTTTTAATTGAAATAGAGTCTTTTGTGGTCATAAAAAATAAATATATGTTTTTAATATATAGTTATCAGATCAAATTTTCTCGTTTAATTTGTTTTTTATACATTTCTTCTATTTGAGTTTCATATAATTTTTCAATTTCTTTTCTTTTTTGTTTTAAGGTTTGCGTGAGTAAAGAATTTTCAATAGTAAATGGAGATATAAATAAACAATCTATTATTTGTTCTTCTGATCTAGATCCCACTCTATTTTTAAGTAATTTATTTATTTTAGATTTATAAAATTTACTAATCTCTTTATTTTGATTTATTTTTATTAAATCATTCTCAGAAAATTTAGATTCAATTAAATCAATATTAGGAACAACAAGAGCGGATAAATTTTTCTTGTCTTGACCAACTAGTTGTACTTGAGAAATAAATTCAGAACTTAGAATTTTAGCCTCTAGAGGATTTGGCTCTATATTCTCACCACTTGAAAGAACAATAGTATCTTTTGATCTACCAGTAATGATTAATGAGCCATTTGGTATTAAGAATCCAAGATCACCAGTATCAAACCATCCATCTATTGATAAAACCTTCAGAGAAGAAGAAGCATCATTAAGATAACCTCCCATAACTTGTGGACCTCTAGCAAATATTTTTCCAGTTTCTTTAAATCTTAAAATTGAATTATTTTCTCCAACTATTTTTATTTCCGTTGATGGCAATGGCTGCCCAGAACTTCCCCTAACATTACACCAAGTTCTCCTACAAGTTAAAACAGGGCTTGTTTCAGTTAAGCCGTAACCAACTAAAACATCAATACCCAATGCTTCAAAAAACAAATCAACATGCTCAGGTAATGCACCCCCACCGTTAATTGGAAATTTTAATTTGTCGCCGCATAATTGTTTTTTGAGATTTGGCCAAAGAAATATTGAAGATAATTTATGAACAGGGAAACAAGAAAAAATTAGAAACAAGGCTTTAATTTTGTCAATTATGCTTGAATGATCTACTTGTAAGTTCCTAAATTTACGTAAGTTCTTTTTAAATTTAGAACTATTTATTAATAAATTCTTAATTAAATTTTGTTTGGTCTTAGGCATCTTTTTTAAAGCCAGAAAAAAGCCATCATATATAGCCTCCCAAAGCCTTGGAACAGTTGCCATTATGGTTGGTTTTATTTGTTTAATATCATCTTTCAAATATTTTGGTAAAGTATAGAATTGAGAACAGCCACATGATAAAAAAAAGTATTCAGCACTCCTTTCGTAAGAATGCCAAATAGGTAAAACACTTAAGACAGAAGATCCTGGTTTTGGGTCAGCAATACAAGCTAAATTTATTACTTGATGTAATAAATTTGAATGTGTTAAAGGAACTCCTTTAGGCTTACCAGTAGTGCCAGAAGTATAAAGTATTGTTGCAACATCATTAATACTACATTTATCAACTTCTGCTTTATAATCACCTGAGCTTATTTTATTTCCAAATCTTAAAAATTCCTCCCAAGATAAAATTCCATTATCTGAAAAATCCTCGAAGTTAATAATAAACTTTAAATCCTTCAGTAGTTTTTCTTTATTCTCTAATTTTTCCCAAATTAAATTTGATTGAATAATCAAACCTACAGATTTTGAGTGCTTAATAATATAATCCAATTCAACTGATGGAGAATTAATTCCTCTTACCGCATCAATAGCGGATAATCTCATAATTGCTTGATCAGCGATTAACCACCTTGGAGAATTTTCTGAAATAATAGTTACTACTTCTCCTTTCCTTAATCCAATGTTAAAGAAAGCATGAGAAGCTTTTGTTATTAATTGGTCTAATTCTGAATAAGAAAATTCTTCTTTTTTTTTGCCCCTTAAATCTTTAACAGCCAATAAACCTCCATATCTATTTTTTAAAGATTTCCATATCTGATCAAGATGATTTAAATTTTGAACAAAATCTCTCTCTTTTAATCTTTTTACTTCTTTTGAAGACAACTTTGGGGAAGTCAAATAAGCTAATTTTTTCATATTTTTTATTAAAATTATTTATTTATATTATTCTGATATAAATTTAAAATTAAATTCCTCCTTAATAATATTTTTAACAATATCCTTAACATCAATCATCCTTACATAAGGATTAAAATCACTAATTTTTGTCATTAAGCAATCTTTAATTCCGCAGGGAATAATACTTTCAAAATGATTTAAATTACAGTTTACATTTAAAGAAAATCCATGAATAGTGATCCATCTTTTGCATCCAATACCAATTGAAGCAATTTTTTTGTTACCACACCAAACCCCAGTAAAACCTTTCTTTCTTGAACTATCAATATTAAATTGATGGAGGATTTTTATAATAATTTCTTCTATTTTTCTTAGATACCAATTTAAATCCTTTTTATAGTTATTAAGATCAAGTACCAAATAAACCACCAATTGGCCTGGCATATGGCAAGTTACTTCTCCTCCTCTATTAATTTCAAATATATCAACATTTTTGTCTAGTGAAGGTAAAAGATTATTCTTGTCTCCACCTCTTCCAATGGTATAACAAAGATTATGTTCTCCAATCCATACAAATTGTGTCTTAGATTTACCAGTTATAAGAGATTTTTGATATTTCTCTTGTAATTTAAGAACCTTTTCAAAATATAAAATTTTATTAGGTTGTTTAAGTATAGATGTCCTAAGAAGCATATTTATGTAAATTAAAAAGGAGAGATAGCAAAATTTAAAAATTTATTATGAAAATCTTAATTCATGGAAAAAACATTGAACTGACTGGCGCACTTAAAGAATACACTGAGTCAAAAATTACTAAAGCTACCCATCATTATAAAGATATCGTCAAAGAAGCAGATATACATCTTTCGATCGAAAAAAATCCAAGAGTATCTTTTCAAAGTGCAGAAGTAACTATTTTTGCGAATGGAATAATAATAAGGGCAGAAGAAAAATCAGATAACTTATATTCAAGTATAGATTTGGTATCTAATAAACTTTGCAGAAAGCTTAGAAAATACAAAGAAAGAACAATTAATAGTAATCACAAAGAAACAATTCAATTAAAAAATTCGAGTTTAGATGATACTTCAACTATCGCTGCTGAAACTACTGATTTTTTAAAAGAAGGGTTAAAAGGAAGCTTACCTGAACCATCTATTAAAAATAAATATTTTGAAATGGAACCGATATCAATATCTGAAGCTAGAAGACAACTTGATTTTATTGATCATGATTTTTATTTTTTCCGAAATAAAAAAAATAATGAACTACAAGTTATATATAAAAGAAATCATGGAGGATATGGACTAATTCAACCAAAATAATTAAATGAGCTCAAATAAAGATTATGAATTTAATAAAAAGATTCACTCAATTCTTTTAAATCCTTACTTATCAAAAGAATCTTTTGAACAAAATATAAATCTAATTAAAAAATATAATATTAAAAATATAACAACTTCATTAAATTTCCTACCTAACGTAAAAGATAATTTTCTATCATCAGATATAAAAATAACTACATTAATCTCTTATCCATTTGGGGATTTACCAAATAATTTTGTGCAAGAATTAATTCATTATGCAAAGGATGCTGGATCAGAAGCGATAGAATATGTACCAAAATTCTTTACTTTATCAAATAACAAAGATGATGAATTCGCAAGAGACATTGAAAATGTATCAAAATTAGATTTACCAATTACTTTGATTTTTAATAAAAAAAAGCTAAGTAACGAAATCTTTACTCAAGCAATAAATATTTCTCTTGAACTAGGCATAGAGAATTTTCAATTTGGAGATGGTTTTGGTCAATATTTAGGAGTTAATGAGATCAAAGAAATAATGCATTTATTAGGCAAAAATAATTTTATTAAAATAGTGGGAGGGATAAAAACAATCGCAAATGTAAAAGATACTTTAGAAGCAGGAGCTGATTGTGTTGGAACATCTTACTATCATGATATTTTCCAAGAATTAAAAAATTAATCAATGTCAAATGAAAAAAGATTAAAAGTATTATGTATTAAAGCTACACCTCTTGGTGAAAATGATCGTTTAATAACTGTATTATCTGAAGAGCAAGGATTAAGCCGATTTGCGGTGCCTGGAGCCAGGAAACCTAAAAGCAGTTTAGCCTCAGCGACCCCTTTAACATTTTTGGAAATTCAAATATTTGGTAAAAAAAATCTTAAAACTATACGTCAATTAAAAATCATAAAAAGTTATAGCGGATTGGGAAAAAGTATTGAATGCTTAGCAGCAGCTCAAGCAATTACAGAATTAACTTTTCTTTTAATAGGAAACGAGGACACTCAAAATAATTATCTTTCTACAGTTCTTGCACATTTAGATCGTTTATGTGAATACAAAGCTTTAGCAGAAAGCGACCTTAAAATACTGGCTATGAGCATTCAATCACTTATGCATCTTTTAGCAATTGGTGGATTAAGTTTACCCTTACATTACTGCTGCCTAAGTAGTAAACCAATTCAGCCTCCTATTGGCAATTGGGATTGGACATGTTTTTTTATTCCTAGTGAAGGCTTTTCAATTGTCGAAGATTCAAGAAGTTTAATAAATCTTAATGCATCAGAAATTGCATTAATGCAAAGACTTCTTTTCCCAGATTTACCTATAAAATCAAATGGAGAATTATTAGGTCCAAAAGAAGTATGGAAAAAAATACTAAAAATATTTTCCATTTGGATTCCAGCTCAATTAGGAAAAGAAATATCATCATTAAAAATTTTGAGTGAATTTTATAGATAAATATTTCTTTAATAAAATTTCTAGGCTTTCTCTCAAACTGTATATTAAATAAATAAATAAATATATTCTTGTGGTTAGCATAGCTTGGCTTGGAAAGAAATCTCCATTCTGCGGGAATGTTAGTTATGGAAATTTAATTACTGAACATTTAAAAAAAAGAGGACATAAAGTAAGTTTTATTCATTTTGATAATCATTTACTAAACAATAAATCTGAATCACTTTTTCTAGCCAATGAACCAGAGGTAAGTCTCCCTTATTTAATAAAATCGCAAGTCTATACTATACCCTCTCCAAGAGCAGAAAAGGAATTAAAAGTTTCTCTTGAAAAACTTAAGCCAGATATAGTGCATGCCAGCCTAACATTATCTCCATTAGATTTTAGATTACCTGAGATTTGCCAACAACTGAATGTTCCCTTAGTTGCAACATTTCATCCAGCATTCGATTCAAAAATAAGAAATCTGACTGCGAGTGCTCAACAATTAACGTATCAATTATATGCACCTAGTCTTGCTAAATTTCATAAAGTAATAGTTTTCTCTCAGGATCAAAAAGATGTTTTAGCAAAACTGGGTGTTAGCAAGGATAAACAAATAATTATTCCAAATGGAGTTGACCAAAATATTTGGAAACCCGCTAATAAATTGAATAAAAACCATTCATTCATTAGAGAAAAAGTCGGGGGTAAAAGAATTTTTCTTTATATGGGAAGAATTGCTAATGAAAAAAATATAGAAGCACTTTTAAAAGCATGGCGCCAAACAAAAAGCAAAAATTGTTTACTTCTAATGGTGGGAGACGGACCCATGAAGCCATCTCTAGAGCATAATTTTTCAGATTTAGAAAAAGAGAATTTAATATGGTGGGGAGAAGAATCCAATCTTGAAACAAGAGTAGCAATTATGCAAATTGCTGAGGTCTTTTTTTTACCTAGTTTAGTTGAGGGATTATCATTATCCCTACTAGAAGCAATGTCTACGGGTACCGCATGCGTTGCGACCGATGCAGGAGCTGATGGTGAAGTTTTAGATGATGGAGCTGGAATAATAATTTCTACTGATGATGTAACAACTCAATTAAAAACAATGATTCCAATTTTGCAAGATCATCCGGATTTTACAAAAATTTTGGGAATTAAAGCGAGAGAACGAGTTATTGCAAGGTATACAATTGAAGAAAATATAGATCGTCTTGAAAAAGTTTATTTACAAATTAAAGAAAATTAAATTTTCATTTAAATTCTTTGCTCTTATTCATCGCACCTATTATTGATTCGATCAAAGCTGATCTCAAACCATTTTTTTCAAGAATTCGTAATGCAGCAATTGTTGTACCTGCAGGAGAAGTTACCATATTTTTTAATTCCGAAGGACTTACATTTAAATCTTTCATCATTGAAACAGTTCCATAGATCATATCTATAACCAACTCCTCAGATAATTTTTTTGTTAATCCACCACTTAATCCACCATCTCCTAAGGCCTCAATTATTAGAGCTATTATTGCTGGTGAAGAAGAAGTAAGAGCTAAAAATATATCAAGATAATTCTCAGAAAATTCAAAAACTTTACCTGAATTTTCAAATATATTTTTGATAAAATTTCTATTTTTATCATCAATATCATTGTTCCATGCGATTCCTGTTAGACCTTGTCCAATAGTTATAGGTATATTTGTTACAGCCCTAATACAATTATGTTTTGGGAAAATAGTTTCTAAAGTTTTCAAGGAAACACCTGCTAGGATAGATATCAAAAAATATTTATTAGTTTCATTAAAATTTATTTCTTTTATATTTTTTAATTGCTGTGGCTTAACAGCTAATAGTTTTATTGGACAATGCCAAACCAAATTTGCTTCAGATGATTTTAAATGATAAATATTTATTTTATATTTATAATTTATTTTTATATTTTCAAAACTTTCTTTTGAGTTTACTAAACAAATTATTTCTTCTGGCTGTAAAACATTTTGTTCTAACAATGGAGTAATTATAGCTTTTGCAATATTGCCAAAACCTATTACACCTAGCTTAGGAGCCACGATTTAAGAATAGGCGGATAACTTTGAATCTCCCCATGCTGGCTGAGGAGCAGAATTAGAATTCAGTCCGAAAGATGGAATGTCTTCATTAGTAATATGTGAGGGAGACGCCTCAACGGGGAAAGAACTTGTAACATTTACACAGCTGGGAGTAAATAAAAATATACTTTCCCCTATTCTTTCTTGATGACCGTCCATTGCATATGTTCCTCCTGCAACAAAATCAACAGCTCTTTGAGCTTGATCAGGGTCCATCATTGTCAAATTTAAAATAATTGTTTTTCTCTCTCTCAACGCTTGAATGACTTGGGGCATTTCGTCAAAACTTTTTGGCTCTAGAAGATTTACCTCTGAAGATGTATTTGTAATGCCTGGCATCCCAATAACTTTTGATGATTTATTATTCATAAAATCAAAAGGATTAGAACCTGATAATGAACTTGAATTTCTAGTATTAATTCTGCGATCATTTATTGAATTGAAATCATTTTCCGATTCATAATCAAGTTCATCGAAATCATCATCCAAGTAATCATCACCAGCGACAACAGCCTTTAATCGAGAAATTAGTGACACCTTTTCAAATCCCCTTAGTGTAAATTTAGAAAACCAAGCAATTAATTCATAAAATTATGAAAACCACCTATACCTAGATAACGTTAGTTATCAATAACTGCAAGCTTATTATTAATATTTTTATTTATTATTATAAATTACTAACTATTTCTTTTTCCAAAAATTATTGAACCTAATCTTATCCATGTTGCTCCAGCTTTTATAGCTTCCTCCCAATCATTTGACATACCCATTGAACAATGGGGTAACTCTAATTTATCAGCAATTAATCTACATTTATTAAATAGCTCAAAATTTTGTTCTGCATTAAGTCCCTTTGGATTTATAGTCATTAAACCAATTATATGGATTCCTTTTAATTGTTTAATCTGATACCAATTTGAAATTAATTCTGAATAAGATAAACCAGCTTTTTCTGGATCATGAGCTAATTTTATTTGAATAAAAACTTTTGGCATTTTTTGTAATTCATTTGAAACTTGAGAAATTTTCAACAATTTCTTAAAAGAATCAACTGAATGTATATAATCAAAATTCTCAACTATTTTGCGGATTTTATTAGTTTGTATTCTTCCTATAAAATGCCAACAAAGATTATTACTCCTTTTAAAAACTGGCTTTAGTAAAGCTTCTTGAACCTTGCTCTCGCCAAAATCAATTTGTCCCAATGATTGAATATATTCAATATCACTAGACTTAAATCCCTTACTTACCGCAAGTAAATTTACACCTTTAGGTAATATTTTTTTAATCTCAATATAATCCAATTTTAGTATCTTTTCACATGAAAGTTTGCTTAAATAAATTCTCCCATTTTGCTAAATCACTAGATGACTCTCTTCTAACCTTTTGCAAATTCATCTCAGCCTGATTTCTTGCATCTAAATAGGGTATGACCTCAAATAATATTTCTCTTGGCTTAATAGAAACTAAAAAAAACATTTTTTGTGCGTATAAGGTTGCATAAATATCTTTTCCCTCATCAGCAGGAGATACTTGGTACAACATTCCAAATGTCGGATGATTTAGATAACGCTCTGAGCTCAATTTAAATCAAATATTATTTATAATGCACCATACTGTTTCCTTAGAAAAATTGCCAGACATATAAAAAAAATAGATATTAAATTCATGACAAAAGAAGATATTTTTTGCTTCTGAGTGGGTTTAAACCGTTGAATATTAATTAGTAAATAACCTTTAGATAAAAGTGATTCAGAACCTTGTTCAATCCGCAATAAAATATTCAAAAAAATTCTTTCTATTAAGCTTAATCCAACATTAAATGTTTTTTTAAAACCCAAATTTCTATAATTTATTGACCTTATAGAAACTGATTTAAGTATATTTTGGAATTCTTCCTGAACTAAAGGAATAAACCTCAAAGATAGTAACAGCTGAAATAATACTCTATCAACTGGAATATTAAATTTCTTCAATGGATACATAAACCAACTAATGGCCCAAACAATTTCTTCTTTTAGAGTTGTAAGTAAAACCAGATTAACACTATGAACAACTGTAAAAATTAATGTTGATGTTTTTATTCCTAATTCAAATGCTTTTCTGGAAATATTATATGGACCTAAATTCATAAAACCTACTTTAAAGATGGGAATTTGAATAAAATTCCAACTTATATTTTTTGATAACAAAAAGCCTAACTCATTTGGATCCCTTAAAGGTATCTCCAATGTTGATAAATTAGAAGTTGCAAATATAGATATTAATCCAATAAATATAGATAAAAAAATTAAAAATGAAATAGATCTCCACCAAACCCTTATTGGAAGAAAGCTAATAAAAGTGATAAATATTAAAAATAAAACCAGACTAATCCTCCATAAAGGGCCCGCCCATATTGGAGTAATTAAGAATATCAATAAAATGATAAATTTTAATCTACTATCTATAATTCTTAACCAGCTTTTATTTCCATCTACGTATTGCCCAAGTGGAAACTTAGTTAGTATATTCATTAATCATCTTGTATTAGTTCAATATTATTTTTAGATATCTCTCTATCTAATGATCTCCGTTGCTTACCTCTCCATAAAAAAATTAAAGGAGTGCCTTCAAATCCTAAGTTCATTCTGAATTGTTTTTCTATGTATCTTCTATAAGTACTTCCAAATAATTTAGGATCATTTACAAATAATGAAAAAGTTGGAGGCTTATTTTTAACTTGAGTTCCATAATATATTCTTCCTTGTTTACCACTTCTTTTCGTAGGCGGACTTCTCCAAGTGATGGCCTCTTTTATAACTTCATTTACAACTGAGGTAGTTACTCTTCTACGATGCTGATCAATTGCAGATTTCGAATTTTCAAATATGTCATTTACTCTCTTACCTGTTAATGCCGAAATGAAAATCATCTTAGACCAACTCAAAAAGTATAACTTGGATCTGAATTTCTTCTCGGCTGAATATATTGTTGAGCTATCTTTCTCAATTAAATCCCATTTATTAATTACAATTAAACATGCCCTTCCTTGTTCTTCAATACGACCAGCTAATTTCTGATCTTGCTCTGTAACACCATCTTCAGCATCTAAAACTAAAAGGCATACATCGCTTCTATCAATAGATTTAAAGGACCTATTAATTCCAAAAAATTCCGTTCCATACTTTACGTTCTTTTTTCTTCTTATTCCAGCGGTATCAATTATTTTCCAAAATTTATTTTCTTTTTGTATGTAGGTATCTATAGAGTCAGTAGTTGTTCCGCTAATATTACTTACAATTGCCCTCTTATTGCCGCATATTGAATTGAGTAAACTTGATTTACCTACATTTGGTCTACCTATAATTGCCATACAATATTGTTCTTCTTGATCTGTTTTATCTTTTTCAGGAAGTTCTGCAATTACTAAATCCAATAGATCACCAGTGCCAATTCCATGAATTGCAGAAACAGGAAATGGTTCGCCAAGACCAAGTTTCCAAAAATCAGAAGCAAGAGATGCTCCAAGTATTGTTGATTCACATTTGTTAACAGCAATTATAACTTTACATTTTGCACTTCTTAACCACTTTGCTATAGAAAGATCTCCATCAGTAACACCTTGCGTACCATCTACAATAAATATTGCCATAGAGGCCTCTTCTAAGGCTAAAAAAGTTTGGGTACGTATTTCTGGGAGAAACTCTGAATCATCTTCAAAAACTAATCCACCAGTATCAACGACAATAAATTCTTTTCCACACCATTCAGCATTTTGATAGGTTCTATCTCTCGTAACACCAGGGGTATCATAAACAATTGCATTATTAGTTTGGCAAAATCGATTTACTAAAGTAGATTTCCCCACATTAGGTCTTCCTATAACAGCTATTGAGGGGAGTTCCAAAATACGCTAAAAATTACATCTATTATATAACTATACATTTTTATATATTTTTTAACTTCAAGATACAAATTAATCAATTTAAATTAAAAATAATGAAATTTATTATTCATGACCTATTCTCAACAAAAGCAAAGAAAAATAGGGTAATTCTTTTGAGAGGTATTCTGAAGCATCTCCGATGTACTGATTTTCCATCCCTAGATTTATAGCTAATAAAGACTTTCTTAATATCTTTTTTTCCTTTAAAGCATATTTAACCCATTCCCATCTTTTACCAACTTTCATAATTGCTAAGACTGTTTTGCTCTGGTTATTAAGTAAATTATGAAATTGATTTTTATCATCTGGACATTCAATTATATTCAAATTTTCTCCTTTCTTAATAAGTTGAAAATCTCCTAAAGCCGCAGCTAAAGATAGTGAAGATATTCCTGGAAGTGTAGTTATTTTAATTTGTGGAAAATTTCGCTTTATTTCTTTTTTTAAATAAAAAGAACTTGCATAAATAGAAGTATCGCCAAGACAAAGCAATGCAACTGGGAGATTTTTATTTATATGATCAACTATTTTCTTTGCCCCACTTTTCCAAATAAACTCAGAATCATATTCTTTTCTGCCCATGGGAAAGACTAAAGGTATTTGCTTCTTTTTTTTTATAAATTTATTTACTATTTCAGCAGAAAAACTATCTTTATCTTCTCCAGATGTTGGATAAAATATTATTTTTGATTTCTTGAGCGCCTTAATAGCTTGAATAGTTAAAAGTGAAGGATCTCCAGGGCCTACAGCAATAATTGTCAAAGAACCTTTTTCCTTTTTAGAAAAGATTAAATTCTTTAGGAATATGAATATTTTTCCCATATTTAATTAACTATGAACACGAGGCTTTGTAAATGTTTCTGAGAGTATTTCTTCCTCTTTATTTATTAATTCTTTAAGTCTTTTAATTGTTTGATTTTTTTCAAATTTACTTTGTGCTAATTTCCAATAAACCCCAAAATGTCTTGCTTCACTCTCTAAAAGAGAATTATAAAGTTTTCTGAAAGAATTATCTTTAGCATTCAGAGCAAGAATACTTAATCTTTCATGGCTTCTGGCCTCAATAATTCCAGCTACTAAAAAACTATCAAGCATTCTTAATGGTTCATCTTTTCTTATATTCTTCGCAAGTTCAGATCCATATGGAGGTGGCTGTAAGGCTTTCAATTCTATTCCTTTAGCTTTAAGAAAATATAGTATTTTTTCAAAATGCTCTAATTCTTCTCTTGCTATGGGACTTAAAACTTCAGCTAAATTTGGTTCTGATGGATATCTAAACATTAACTGGATAGCGACTCCAGCCGCTTTCCTTTCGCAATGAGCATGATCTATTAAAATTTCTATTGGATTGGACAAAGCTAATTTAATCCATTTTTCTGAAGACAGCTTTGTCAAATGCTTGATATGAAATGCTGGCCTTTTAATTTCTCTCATAAAAATTAAACTATTTTTTTAAATAATTTATTATTGCTTCTAAAGATAGAAAATAACTATAAACTCCAAAACCACTTATTATTCCTATTGCTTTATCGGTAAGAAATGATTCTCTTCGAAAGCCTTCTCTATTAAAAATATTTGAAATATGAAGCTCTATGAAAGGAATATTTGAACCTACTAGTGCATCTCTAAGTGCTACAGAAGTGTGCGTTAAGGCTCCTGCATTTATTAAAATTCCATTAACAATTCCAATAGATGCTTGTATTTTATCTACGATTTTACCTTCATGATTACTTTGGTAGCACTCTAATTTATACCTATTCTGTTTCGCTATTTGAATTAATTCTTTTTCAATTTGACTTAATGTTTTTTTTCCATAAATTTCCGGTTCTCTGGTACCCAATAGATTAAGATTTGGACCATTTATTAATAAAATATCCATTAAATAAATTCTCATTTAATCAAATCGTATCTTGATCGAGAAAAAAAACCAAAACATTTCTACACAAAGTGACCATTAACTGATAAATTTTTATTGTGGGGGTCGGTGCCCGAGTGGTTAAAGGGGGCGGACTGTAAATCCGCTGGCTCTGCCTACGTTGGTTCAAATCCAACCCGGCCCACTTTAATAAAGCCCTTGTAGCTCAGCGGTAGAGCACACCCTTGGTAAGGGTGAGGTCTCGGGTTCAAGTCCCGACGAGGGCATAGCTCAAAACCTAGTTACTGCAAGGGCTGATGTTGGCGGAGATATGGCAATGATTCAGGGACAGAATAAACAAACCAAATTACAGGAATGGACTTCTTGGAAGCAATGGGCATTAGATCACAAAGATTTCCCAAAATTTCAAACGGATTTCTTTAACGAAGTTGATGAATATAACAAAAATATCGAAAGAAAATTAGAAGATCCTGAAGTACAAAAAGAGTTAGATAAATTATTTAGTGCAGATGCAAAAAGAATTAGGATTGGGCGAGTTATTTTATTAATATTCACTGCCTCAATAGTTGGGGGCCTTGTTTTTGTTTCTACTTTTGAATCTTATAAAAATGAACAAAACCGATCAAGTTTCTTAAATAAATAAATACAACGCTTACTACTTGCACCGCTATAGTGATTCTGGTTGACAGCTGATCTAAATTAGAGGGGTAAAACCCTCTTTTTTATGTCACCTAATAAAGGACCAAAAGTCATCAAATACTGTGTAATTACATCTACAACTGCGATAGTCCTCATTTTCATCTCCTTGATACCCGTTTCAAAAAAGGCATTTTATTGGAATAAATGCTTTAAAAAAACATTCCAATGGATTGATAAAAACGAGATGGAACTAAAAAATTGGGATAAAGCATCAAAAGAAAGTATTGCAGTAGCAGTTTGCAATGGTGCTGTGTATGAACCTGAACTTAAAACAAAGTAATCCGATTGACAGTCGATCTACAATAAGGGGCAATTAGCTACTTTTTTATGTCCATTGAAACAACTGTTTTAGATTTCAAATTAAGTAATACTTTTGAGGAATATGAGGCGCATATGAATGCTCCCGAACAACAGGCCATGTTTAAAGAGATGGGAGTAAAAACTTTTTATATTGGCAAATCATTAGAGGATCCCAAAAGAGCAACAGTTATGTTTCAAGGACCAGTAAATACTTGTTACGACATCTTTGTTAATCCTGAAACTAAGCCAATAGTTGAAGCATCCGGTCATATTTATGAAGGGACAGTAATTAACCGCTGGATTTCTGAATAATTTTGAAACGCTTACTACTCCCACTACTTAGTTGCGTAGAGAAAAATAAAAGATGGAAATGATGAAAGATGGATAAGGACTCTAAGAAAGTTACAGAAGAGGCATGGTTAATATGTCCTAACTGGACTGAGGTAAGACGTTTTACAAAGAATAAAAATAATAAGGATAAATTTTTTGAGTATATGTTTGTTGATAGTGGAATTGTAGTTGGTTCTAATGGTGAATCACCACCGCTTATGAAGACAAGAAAGGAAATTAAAATGGAAGATGCTCGCGAAGAGTACCAACAATTAATTACTGCGGGGTGGCAAGTTACTAAGCCAAAATGGTAGTTTTATCGGGCGACCAACCTCCAAAGTTATCCAAAGATATACAAATCCACGCCCGAACCTCGCCCGCAGAGTTTTTAAGAATCATGAGAAGTCAATCGAGGCGATAGGATTTGAACCTACGACCTAGTGCTCCCAAAGCACTTGACTGGGTAAGTGATTCACTAGTTTTTTTAAAAGATATAACTTATTTATTACATGGCATTGTGTTATTTCTCAAGACAAATCATGAAGTATTTGTCCAGTATTTGACCACTTTTTCTAAAATAAATACAATTTAAACTTTAAATAAACATAGTTTGGCATGAATAAAACTATATTATCGATTCTACTTTTGTTTTCTACTCAAGTTGCCATTACTCAACCCTCGAAGGCCGTAGAAATAAACTGTAATTCATCAATACACAAGAACCATCTAAAATGCAAAGATGAGTCTGGTAAACGAAAACGAGAGGAAACCACTTTAGATCCTGAAACTGGATTAATGGTTATTGAAATGGATAGTGATATTAATTGGTCTTCCACTGTTAATCCAAAAATTCCTTACAAAAATATTGTTAAATTAAAATCTAGTTTTGATCAAAGCGTTGAATATGTCGTTTTTGATAGGGACTACAAACTTGTAATTCCAAACGAATATACAGTATTAACGAAATGGAGTACGGATTATGTTCAAGGAGCTTTTTTTATAAGAACTAATTGTGGAATTTTTGGATGCATTGTAGATGATGTAATTGATAGTGGAAATTTAAATTCTCCTTTAGAGTTGAAATTTAAGAATGAAAACTATACTCTTTATGGAGATGATGGTCAATTTATTCTTCCAAATAAATTTGTAAATCAAATTAAAGATACACAAGATTTTAAAGGCTTATCCATCAGAATCAAAAACAGAGTTATTCCTATTGGTGAGGAAACTGTAGAAAAGCTTTCAATACTTTATAAAAAGTCACTCAAAAAATGGGAAGTACCAAACTTTAAAATATTAGCTAAGGATGTTGAAAAAGATTCTTCAATAAAAGATATTGCCAGTAAGTCTTTACCAAAAGTTGTCACTATAAAATCAAGCAGAGGACAAGGGACAGGATTTTTTATAAATGATGATGGCCTTCTTATGACAAATAGGCATGTAATAGGTTCTGGCAAGAAAGTTAATCTTCAGATTGAAACTGCCACAGGTGCAAAGCTTTCTGGAGATGTCATATATATCAGTAGAGAAGATGATTTCGCAATTATAAAAGTGAATGGGAACAATTACCCCAAGGCTCTTCCTATCTGTTATGCAAGCTATCCTGTCCCAGGAGAGGAAGTTATTGCGCTTGGTTCTCCAAGAGGTCTTTCTAACACTATTACTAGAGGTATTGTGAGTGCCTTTAGAAGATCAGGCGGTTTTTCAGAGGGGATAGCTACTACAGGGGCTTCCTTAATTCAAACTGATGCAGCAATTAATCCAGGTAATAGTGGTGGGCCTTTAGTTAATTCAAATGGAGAAGTCATTGGGATAAATACTTTTGCTAAAACAAGTTCAGGAGGAAGCCAGGGGCTAAACTTTGCAGTTTCAATAATAGATATTTTGCAACAAGTTAATATCAGTAGACCTGAAATAAATTCAGACAAAGGCATTAAATTAAATTCATGCGGAAATATAGTTGGTTCAATAAATGAAAAAAATTATTTTCAGAAGCTTTGGGAAAGTTTTAATAATAAAAACTAAATTAATTTCAATTTCAAATTTTGATCAATAAGGATAGACTTTTAAACCTGTCGAATAATTAGATTCTAAAAGTAGGGGAGACAGGATTCAGACTTGCGACTTAGCGTTCCCAATGCACCAGCTCTAACTCTTTACTTTTGCTTCTAAGCCAACTAACTTCATAAGAACTTTTGCATTACTTGCAACTGCAGAATATTGTTTTTCCTGCATTGCTCTATGCATAGCAGTTTCTAAAGTACATAATAATTTTGCTGTCATCTCAGGACGATTTAAGTCCCCTTCCTCGATATCATTTTTTAGTAAAAGGTAAGCATTGGAGGTAATCTGCCTCGCTCTTCTTCTTGATATTCCATATTTCGCGGCAACAAGGGAAGTAATTGATGAATATGCCTGTCCTTCGGCAACTAATTCGGCAGCATGTGCAACTCTTAATTCAGTTTCTTTTTTAGTTGCTCCTTTATGCATAAATCAAACTAATTAACCTTATTATGCACTAATTTCGCACTAATTTTCGCACTAATTAAGTGAAATTTAATATATATTTCTCTATAAACAATTGCAATTACTAGCTTATATCAAATAATTATCTCCCTTGGTAAGGGTGAGGTCTCGGGTTCAAGTCCCGACGAGGGCATAAAAACCCACCGCCAAGAGCAACCATCAAACGCCATTAGGCGTTTTTTTATTGCCCATACCGCTTCAGCACTTCATTTATGCAGAAATCGTCCGTCAGGAACACTCATGATACTCCAAATCTAAAATAATAAAACTTCCCGAAAACTTCCCGTTAATATTTCCAAACTTCCCGAAAACTTCCCGTTAATATTTCCAAACTTCCCGAAAAATACAAATATTCTTAAAAACTACCTTCAAAACCAGTCATAACGTACCTATATCTCTCAACTCAATTTTCGAAGAGGGCCCTTTCCAAGATCTGCATAGATTAGGGGATCATCATTTAACTCAAATTCAGATAAATTTATAAAAGATTGTCCAACATTATGCCTCTATAACCATACCGGATGCACAAAATTTATATTTCAGCGACTATGAATTATGGTATTGGTTCCGATAACCTTGAAGAATTAGCTTTCTACTACAATATCAGAAAAGAGATAGAGGACATGAAAAAAGATCCAGTAAAAAAAGGAATACCCCTTAAATGGGATATTCTTGAAGAAATAGATAAATGAATTTTAATACTTTTCTATTAATTGATGGATGCCTTATGCTTATTGGTCTTCCTTTATTAATAATTCTTCAAGGCAAAAAGCAAGCTCTCTAATTTAATCACAACAATTATCCTTCTTTAATGAAGCAGTTTAAGAAGATTCATCCATCGTTGAAAGATCAACACTATGGGTTGCCATCCAGTCCCCATTCGCTTCAACAAACTTCTTCACATTACCTGCAGGAGCCTGATGAATAACTATAACTTTTTGAGGATCTTCCTTGCTGACACCTCTGTAAAGAGGCTTGATATCATATTCGATATGTCTTCTATCGACTTCTTCACTATCAAAAATTGCGACCCATTCATCGAAGGTACTTTCAATTTTAAAAGTGAAAACTGAGGTAACAGAGCAAGACATAAAAAAAGGAGCTATATACTACTTATTTTAGATCGACTTTCAATCAATCAAATCAGCCCATCGCTACTTCTGCATCAGCAACCTGTTTGTTTCTTTGGATAACTTCCTCATCATTTAAAACAGCTGTGATCTTCCATTCGACACCGAATTTTGCTCTCCAGATTCCAAAGTGTTCCGAAATTGCCAGATGATTATTGGCCTTGAGAATAACAAAAACCTCTCCTGTTTCAGGAGCATGAAATCTTCCTATTAGTTCAAATCCATCAAAATTGTCCTTGGGTGCACCGGAGGCAAGATATTGTTCAAACGCTTTATATCCATTAGCCTGAGAGATCTCATCAGGAATCAAACCATGCACGTGATAATAAGCCATAAAAAAATAATAATTTAATTATTAATATAAAAATAATAATTCTTTAAGCGTTTAATTTGTCTCTGAATATAGATTTTAAAATTTGAAATATGAAAGGAATCAAAAACAAAATTGATAAAATCAATCCAGTCTCGAAAAACTTTCAAGAAAATTAGAATTTAAAAAATAATAAACTAGCATCAACAATCATTAAATGAAATATCATAATATTGGTCTATTATTGGCTGTAATTATTTTGGCAATCATTCAAAAACTAATTGAATCGGTAAAAATTTAAAATGAAAAATCTTCTAGCAAGCACAAGATCAAAATATTTATTTATTTTAGGCTTATTAGCTATTGGAATTGGAGTCGCATCCAAAAAAGTAATTAGCTATCCAACAGAATGTTCAACAATGAATAATCAAGAAATAACTTTTTTATTTAATATAAAATAATAGTTTTATAATATTGTGATTAGGAACAGTAGCTTTATTGTTACTACATGAATTAATGTAGTATTGGTTGACAGCTGATCTAAATTAGAGGGGAAGTTCCCCTCTTTTTTTATGAAATATTCTAAGAAGGAATTATATATTATCCAAAAGAAAAGACCAGACTTAATACGTAAACCTGAGCCATCAACACATACAGCAATAATTGCATTTTTGAGAAAATATAATCAAATTTCTCAAGTTCCAAAAGATATGACATCAAAAGAATGGATTACTTTGAGACAACAAACATTAGATAATAGGGATTTTCCAAAATTTCAAACTGATCACTTTAATGAAGTAATTGAATATAACCAAAAAATAGATATGCAATTAGAAGATCCTCAAACACAGAAAGAATTATATTTTCTTATTAAAAAATATGCTATCTCAGAAAAAATAAAGCTATTTATTAATCCACTATATTTATATTCGAAATATCAAAAAAATAAAAAAGTAAACATGGAGCAGAAATCCTACAAGATAAATCTGCCTATATTAATATTTATTATTTTATGTGCATTAATAGTTCTAATTATTTTTAGTTAAAAAATATAAACTAAAAATTTATATTGCAGTTTTTCTTTAGGAAGAATTTTTTATTTACCATTACATCCCCTTAGATGGATCTCAACTCATCGAGTAATGCATTCTGTATGTCAGTTAATAATATAACATTCACTTATTCTTTCAAAATAAGAATTTATATGATCTATTTCATCTTTATTATTCAATCAAATTAAATGATTATTTAATAAAATATTTTTAATGAATATCTTTTATTAACTGGTTTAGCATTTTTAGCTTTGAAAACTTTAAGTTAGTTCTAAGAATTCTTCTTTCAAAAATAAGAAAGAAAAAAAGAGCTAAAAAAAAAATAATTTAGCTAAAAATGGAACCTCCATATTTTAAAATTTTCAATAGATATTAGTTTTAGTCTAAGTCAGCCTAAACATTTACAATTTAAAAAAATGTTCTTCTTCCCCTACCAAATACTTCCTTTTTCCGCACTATAAATTTGATTTAAAAAGAAGGACAATATAACTATGAATTAAGGAGGTATAAATGAAATTATTCAACCAATTCACAATACTCAAAAAGAATTTAAAAGATATTGATTACGTAACCAGAGAAAAAGTTGATTTTTGGGCAAAAGAATGTAATGAGCGTCCAACTCAAAAGCACTGTTTAGTTTATTGTGATTAAAAATAAATATTTCTAAAGTAGTTTTACTTTTATTTCTTATCCAATACTTCTATAAAGGATATTTAATTAAATAAGAGGAAAATTTTATGACTAATTTCAACATTGAAATTATTTTTTAGAAGATTTTATAAATCTATTTCGCTCTTAGAATTAGAGAAATCAATAAAAAGATTTAAGCAACAATACTAATTTTGAATTTAGATAAAAATATAATTAATTTTTTGTTCAATTAATTTTTTTAGCAATATTAGCTTTTCTAATCACTTTTCTTAAAATATTATTTTTAATTGAAAGGTCAGAAATACAATATAGAGCTAAAAAGAAAATTAACTTTGCAAACAATGAAATTCGCATAAAAATAACTTTATATTTAAATAAAAACAAATATACAAAATTTGTCCACTATTAAACTGCAAAAAAATTCTAGAATTAGTAGATTTTTTTGGATTTCCTTAAATTTTATTTAAATAATTAAAAACCTAAATTTACAATTGGTGCCATTGTTAATGTTTCGCTTAGCGGTTTCTGATGATAGAGGTCTGTTTATTTAATAGGTCCTCTCCATACTTCTGCCGAAACTTCACTATTAACTTAGAAGAGGATTTATCAGGATTTTCTCTGCTCATTTTTGGGATAATTACTTCAAGACAATTTGCTACATATTGAAAAGTATTAAAATTATCATCAAGAACTATTATCACTCCTTCTAGATATTTTCTTTTTTTATCTAAGAATCTACTCTTTAATATTGAACATGTATTGAAAATTTCCATATTTATTTTCAATTTATTTTATAATTTTTCTAAAATAAACTCATTTGACTTGTTAAGGAATTATTTGATTCTTCCACTAACCAATCTTCTGGAGACCATGTCTTCATAAGAGGAATCAATGCAATAAGTTCATCTGGATTTTTAAAATTATCAGTCCATTTTTCTTCAAATCCATTTGGAATAATACAGGGCATTCTGTGATGGAGAGGTTTTATTAATTTATTTGATTCTGTTGTTAATATACAAAAACTTTCTAACTCTGCCCCATCAGCAGAACACCATCTAGACCAAATTCCACCGAGCCAAAACGTTGCATAATTTTTCTTTCTTATTCGAAATCCTTTTTCAAAAAAACCACTAGCAGGTATCAAACATCTTTTGTGCCTCCAACTAACCTGGAAAAATTTCTTTTCGTCTACTGACTCTGAACGAGCATTAAATGGTCTAGGATTTGATTTTTCAAAAGGATCCTTTGCCCATGGGGATATAAAGCCCCATGACATAAAAGTTGTTTTCACTTTACCTTCATTTTTTATCACTAAAACTGGATCAGCAGGCTTTATAAGATTTTGGGTCTCATATTTACTACTAAGTCCAGGAGGGAAATCCTGCTTTAAAATTTTCGGTAACGAATCATATTTAGTTTTTAACTCAAATCTTCCACACATTTTTTAAATAACTAATGAAAAATAAAATTAATTTTTTAATGGTAATAAATCTCTGATTAATTCTTATTTTAATTTTTTTGCAGCATTACCTTTCGCTCTTAGTATAAGTACAAAGGAGAGTGCAGCAATAATCAAACCAATGTCTATTAATAAATGTAAGTTCACTATAAAAATAATTCTGTGATAATTATTCTAATTTTTAAGTCAAAAAAGTGCTCAACATAAATAAGCTGAGATTATTAATTATTAATTTTTTTAAATACTTATTTTATTGATATGTGTGCCAAAGATAGTCTTCTTTCTTGTTGCACTAACCTAGCGGTTTTAAGGTTATTGCCTCACTCCTGCACAAGAGCGTAAAAAAACATTTTATATTAAGGATAGTTTCTTCTAAAAAAAACTCTATTGCTTAAAGTTGCTCTGATAATATCTATATCTATTATTTAAGTGGACCCTTTTTGTCTAAGTTCCATAAATTTCTCAGAAGTAGCCACTGACAATCTTTTATTGATTAATTATTAAGATACCTTTTGATAGATTAAAGTAAGGTTATTAGCAGGCATTTTTATAAGCTTTTTTTGCGAGAAACCATTAATTCTTGCTTCTTTATCTACCTCCTCCAAATTTCTAACCCCCCAATCACTATTCTGGATCTTTAACGATTTATCAAATAATTCGTTAGTTTCACTAATATGTTTATCTTTAATTTTAAAAGGCCCATATATAATAAGAAATTTTCCAAAATTTAATAATTTGCCTGACTCTTTAAATAATGATTCTGAACATTCCCAAGGTGCTATATGAATCATATTTATAGAGATAATGACTTGTAAGTTATCTATTAATTTGCCATAAATTGGCCAGGGGCTTTTTGTCACATCAATTTCTAGTGGTTTAGGCATTTTAAAATTTAAATTTTCATAATCAATCCATGAAATAATACTTTTCCTATGTTCCATTTCAGGATCACTTGTTTGCCATATTATGTCTGGAAATCTTTTTTGGAATTCAATTCCATGTTCACCGCTTCCGCTACCAATTTCTAAAACAAAACCTTTTTTAAGAGGAATTTTTGATAAAACATCTCCGATATAAATTTTATTTCTTTGAGTCGCTGGAAAAAAAAGTCTTTGGTCCAAAAAAATTTAAATATTAATTTAATTTAGACTAGCTATAAATCATTTTTTTAGAGGTTCAATATTTTCTACAATCTTTTTCAAATCCTCTAACATTTTCATTCTCCCGATATTAATCATTTTTAGAGTGTCTTCATACATTTTTAGTTGAGCATCTGCTGTTCTAAGCCCATTAACTAATCCCTTCCCTTCATCTGGAAGTGAATCAATATAATATTCCGCATTATCAAGATTTAGTACTGCTCGATTTTTGTTTGAATCCATTTTTTGATTTAAAGTATCAATATTATAAACTTTACTTTGGCATAGCATTCAATAAACAGCTAAATTTGTTTCCTGTTAAATATAAAATTAGTGACTATCTGAAACAAGAAACCCCTTTAGAAATTCCAAGTACTAAAGGGGTTATTAAATTGATTTTTACTATATAAAACCAATCTATGTCTTGGAGTAAACGTAGAGTTAACTCTTTAGAGGTTTGGCCTCAATTAATTTATAGCAAATAAATTTAAGAATTATTCATGTAGTTAAATTAAGAAGCATTTTTCTAAAAGGGTTAATAAATAAATCAATATTTTTGTATCCATAGAATATATTTACTATTGACAACTCACATGATAAAAATAAATTATTAAGGGAGAGAAGAATCCTCAGCCCATTTTTTATGTTTCTTTTCTAAATCTTTTAATAAGATTCTTTGATAAGTTAACTTTAAATAATTAAGATTAATATGATCTCTTAAAACGAAAATATTTTTAGAATAGAAATCAAATAAATTTGATTGTCTCATTTTCTTATTTTCCAAAACTTTAGAGAAATTAAATTATTTACTTAAGATGATTTTTTATAAAATCTAATAAATTTAATTATTTATTTATTATGTTGAGAGAAATTTGAAGCTTTTTTTATTTTTTAAATTTTAGTTTTCATTTCTTTCCAACCTTTTAATTTTAGATTTCTCCAAAGATTAACAGCTTCATTAACTTTCAGTATCTCTTTTTCCTTAATAATAAAATCAATTTCTTGATCCTTTTTTACAATCTCATCAATACAAACAATAAACATTTTACTTGAATTTTGCTGAGACTTATAAAATCTCAAAATATTTTTATTAGCAGGGTTTTGCAACCACCCATCTTTCATTTTTTTGAATCATATTGAACAATCTAATCAGAATTTAATCAATAATTTAATGAATTAGATGGGTTAACCGTCATTTAAAGCTTAATTAAAAATAAAACTATTAAAAAATATTTAGATATTACAAAAGATATTTCATTTAAATAAAAACTATCCTTCATTTTTCATTGATTTATATTCTGATTTATCTCAACCAATACAATTTTAAAAATTCTAATTATTTTATTAAATTTTGATAAATTAAACTCAATTCTTTTTTTCTTTATTTGATGATTCCGATAAAACAAACTAATGTGAGGAGAATAATTATTACCTAAATCAAATTTATCCAATTTATAAATATTTTGTCTTATTTTTTTAGAGGTAATGAATTTTTTATTGAAAGATAAAATCATTTAAACAATTCTTGTTTAAGACAATATCGATCAAACTGCAACATAATCAAAGAATTATTTTCTCCAAAAGATCTAAATTTACAAATAAAAATTTTTATCAATTTCTAAATAAGGGCCTGAGAAAGTAAGGTGCAGATCAAAATATAGACTAATCAATGTACTTTGAACTTTATCTTTTATAGATTTTAAGTGTTCTGTATCTTCGGTATTGAATAGGCACCATAAATAATAAGTTTTCATGTTAATCATTTATTACTTATACAAAGTCTCTACATCCTTCTACTCTATTTTTTTTTAGCTGCAAATTATAACCATCTTAAAATTCAACAAATACTTCAAAAAATATTAAAAAAAACACTTGACGTCCTAATAGAATCATATCTATATTATTAGTACACATGTATTATTCTAATGACTTTAGGAGGAGCTAATGTTTGGACTAATTTTTCTTACGGCAGTCGTACTGATACCCCATCTGGTTGCCTACTCAACCCAGAAGGTAGTCGTCTAATTTTCTTTGATAAATGCAAAAAGTCCCGAGTAAATAATATCAAAGTTTTTACTCATCTTTTCTATACAAATCATCTTGGAGAACCAGCTGGACTCAAAAATTCTAGATTACTTGACCTTAATTGTGCATTTGAGACATGGGATGAATTAGTAAATAATGGCTGGACTGAAGTACAACACTATTTTGGATAAATCATGAAAAATATTAACCCAATTAAAAAAAAATTTCCTAATCAAAAAAGAATAATTTCTTTAACCGATCCGTCAAAATTATTAGCAGATTTTTTTAATGGTGTTGTTATCGAAGTTGAGGAAGAATATGTATATGAAGCATAAAGAATTAGTAGATCAAGTATCTGCAAGTCTAATTAAAAAAGGCGGGAAATTAGAGAGCCGTAAATCATGGCTAGTAATGAGAGATTATTTACAACAATTAAGTGATGAGCAACTCAACGCAATTTTAAAAGATTCAGATTAATTACTTATGAAAAGCCTTAGATAAGGAGTTTGTCAATTTATTAATGTTATTTAAATTGCTTCGTAAATGTTCATTAATGGATTAATAACAAATCTTGCCCAAATAGACCATTTATAATTTTTTTCAATCCTTCGGTAGATAATCCCTCTATTAATTCAAAAATAAAGTAAGTTGGTCATCTCTGATTCTTGCATTAGCGGAATGACTATAAAAATCTTTCACGTTATTAGTTGTAAAGTAATCATCATAATCACCCCAGGAGCCGTTACTGCATAGGCAAATTATCCCACCACTATTAAGCAATCCCTGCCTTGAATTCATGATGAAGAATATAGCGATTTGAAGGCGTAGAAAATATATAAAAAATTGTTTTTTATTTATTAATGGTGGTAGGCATACCCACAATAGATGCAGCTACTACATAAATAATGGCTGGTTCATTACCAATATTTTCTACAAAATGTTCTTCTCCATTATTACTTTCTATAAATGATTGTTTTGATGAAAAAATACTAATATTTTCTCCTCTTGTATGCTTTAAATCGCCTTGAGCAAGATAAACGACCATTGGTGCTGGATGTGTATGTATTGGAGTCTTCCCTCCTACAGGAATAATCACTTTAAAAAACCTAAGCTCAGCTTGCTTCCATCTAGGATAAGAGATCTTTTTACCTCCAAGACCTTTTGTACTCTGAATTAGTGGTATGATTTCTATTTTTTCTTCAGCCTTAGAAATTTCTGCAGGTATAAAAATGGATGAAATTGTTATTGCTGAAATAAGCAAGTTTCTTAATCTTTTCATAAATTGATCACGTTTATAACATCCTTAGGTTAGTAAGTTTTCAAGAATTTTTGTCATTCTTATTCCAACCAAACATTTTTGCCATTCGGCCTGTTCTCGCGAAAAAGATAATTAATAAACAAAAGAGTACAAATGCTGCAAGATTTGGAATAATTCCTCCAATAATTGTAAATTCCGATAATTCCATTTTTAAAAAGAGAATTTGCCTGGCTTATTTAAAAAAATTTAAGATAAATTCTTACATCCAATTTCTTTTATAAGCCTCTACACATTCTGAGTCAGTCATCATTTGCCTTACTTTTACTTTACATTTTCCCATTTTTATAAAAGGTGCCCCATGATCAAAAACTTTTGTTGTATCGTCAGCCTCAGCAATAAATACACCTGTTCCATTATGCAAGTCATGCAATCTGTAAAGAATTTTAAAACCTTCGAAATCATCGCCTTTAGCTCCATTGTCTATATATTCAGCAAAAACTTTGCAAGTCTCAATTGTATTTTCTTGCGAAGGGAATTCCCATTCTCCAAAAAATAAAGCCATAGTAAATTAAATATTTTTTTTGAAATATAAACTATTAAGAGTTAACTCAAACTAATTGTCTTAATATCATCAATTATTCAAAATCAGAAAATTGAAAACTACAAAAGTTTTGTAAATATTAAATTTCTAATCACATATTTAAAACTTTACTTGTTCAATTCTAAAAATATTATCAATAAAATTTTCTTTCTTTTCTCTGTATTCTTTAAGAAAAGTAGCATTGATCCAAAAAGAAATATAAAGCTTAATTAATATTCTATAAAAAATGATTATCAGACATATCAAAAAAATTTCTAAATTATCTAATTTAAGGTTAATCTCAACGTATAAATCTTACAAAAGATAACAATACTTAAAATCTACACTTATGTAACAGAATCGTAAAAAAAAGTGCGCAAATATCTAAAAAACATATAAAACTTTACAATTTTTAATATTAGTGTTATATTTCTTTACATATTAAATTACTGATTAAATGGAATCAAACAAAGACATTTTTGATAAAGCAATTGGACGCCCAGCGATGATGGGATTCTTATTGCTTATGGGAACTTATTTAGTAACCGGTCAACTCATCCCTGGATGGTTCTAATGGGTCGTTCAATTTCAATTACAACAGAATCTGGTGGGAGACAAAATATCTTCCCAACTGAAGTAAAAACTCAATTAGTTGAAGACTATACAAATTATCCTGTTGAAGCTGAGAAAGCTAATGGAAGATGGGCAATGATTGGTTTCATCGCTCTAATTGGTTCTTACGCAACTACAGGACAAATAATTCCTGGGATTTTTTAATAGCTATGGAACCTCTTTCTTTAGAGCTTTATGAAGAAATAGTTAAAAGCTATAAGACTTCTAATTGAATTCTTGATTTTAGTAATTGCTATTACTGGTTTTATAATTTTTATTCCTTAAGGCAATTTCAACAATTAAATACCTCAAAATTATTCATAACCAAATCTAAATAAATGGAAAACTTAAACACCAAAACAAAAACAATCGAAAAAGAAAAATTAGTTGCAGAAACTCTTAATGGGAGATTTGCAATGCTTGGCTTAATAGCTGCTTTAGGAGCTTACTTAACAACAGGACAAATAATTCCTGGTTTTGTTTAAACCATGAAAAAAAATATTAATAAAAAATATGCTGAATTATTAATCAAAGCTCAGAATGCCACAAAAAGGAACGAAGCTATTTTATTAATTAAAAAAGCAAAAAAGCTACAATCTAAACTTGCATTGGCAATTTAAATTAAAAGTTTAAGAATATACAAATAGTTAGAGAAAATACTTCTAAATATAGATTCTTACATTGTCTTTAGAATAATAATAGAGGCCACCTTTCTTACTAAAGTAATAAGTTATGCCTTTATAGTTAGAACTTCGAAAATTATTTAACCTTCTAACATGTTGTTCATAATCTTTAGTTTCTAAACTTGGTTTTCTTTCTATAAATTCATATTTATTTTTATAACTTTTATAAAAAACTATAAAAGTACTTACCACAAAAACTAAACATAGTACTGTTAAGAGAGTAGTTAATAAATAAGCCAACAAAACTAGTAATGTGTATATTTTAAAATTAAATTTTAAAACTAAACATATTTTTTATTATTAAATGCAGATTCTGTCTGTATTTTTAATCTTTCAAAATAATTTTGCTGAACTTGACTTGATTCTGAACATTTAACTCCATATAGAAGTCGAGCATCAATATCTTCAAATAACTTTCTATTCATACGAATTTAATTTAATACTATCTAAAATTCTTGCATGATTAATAATCCACTATTATCTACACTTAATAAATTTTTATACTTTTGGTTACAAATAATCTTAATTTGCTTTTATTTGTAATTTAATTAACAAATCACTTAATCTTTTTATATTTGCGCTTTTTTTCAAATGTTTATCTAAATTATAAAATCCAACCTTTAAGAATTTATTTTGTAAATTTAATAAGATAAATAATATTTTCAGTTGGATAATCTTTTTTAAGCCATTCTCTAAATTCTTCTGAAAGTGCATTGTATTCCCTTAACAGATTATCTTTTGATAGATAATCCTGACGAAGTTTTACATAGCCTATAGAATTTTTACACACCTCAATAACATTTTTATTGTGATTTAATTCGCCCATAAAAAATAAACTTTATTTTCATATTAAGAATCATCTATGAATTAAACATGTAAATTAATCACAATTAATTAGTGTAATTAAAAGAAATTTTGTACCTTATGAAAAAAATTTAAGGTTATTTTTTACAAATGATTAATCTAAAATTAATTTTAAAATATTAAGAAGTGTAAATTAATAGATTTTGTGATTCGAAGCATTGTCTTTAAAAAAACAGAGTTATAGATTGGTTTTGCAAATATGAAATCAATTCCGAATTAAGTATTTAAACTTATCTTTATTTTTTTAGCCTCATTTAACAAAAATTTTAATTAGCGTTTTATCAGTATATTTAAAGACTTTTGTCTCACGCAGTAAAAATTTACGACACTTGTATTGGATGTACACAATGTGTCAGAGCATGTCCGCTAGATGTCTTAGAAATGGTTCCTTGGGATGGTTGTAAAGCAGGTCAAATTGCTTCTTCCCCTAGAACTGAAGACTGCGTAGGATGTAAAAGATGTGAGACTGCATGTCCAACAGACTTTTTAAGCATTAGAGTTTATCTTGGAGATGAAACTTCTAGAAGTATGGGTTTAGCATATTAATTTTTTCTCAGAAAAACAATTTATTAATTTTCATTAATGATACTATCAGTTTCATCTTCTATGATCTCCTTGATTTCTTCTACTGTATGCCTTCCATCATATTTTTCAAAAATATAGATACCTGCGGCAAATCTAAGATTGATATCATTGAGATCTATACCTAAATCCCTTAGAAATTCCTTACATTCAGAGAAAGTTGGATTCTTCTCCTTTATAAACAGATTAAATTTTTTTCTTAGTGGCTTTGTCCACTGGTGATTAAGATTGAGCTCTTGGTTTTCCATAATTACTAATTTTATATTGGGAATTTATTAAAAATTTAAATTATTGAAAATATTTTATAGCTAAATTGAAATTCGATCTACATACAAAATGTCTTGTGCGAAAATAGTATCTGATTGTTCTTCCTGATTTAAAAAAGAATCAGCTTCACTTTGAGTTCTTTTTTTATAAACTTCTTTAACATACTCAATTTCTTTTCTCTCTTTATTGAGAATTTGTAATTTAGAAATTTTTAAATTCATCTTTATTAACATATGAATTTACTATATTTCTAACTACTCTAAAAAATATATGATAGTAAATAAGGTTCGGTTTAATGAATTAAATTGTACGGATAAAGGCTCATCACTTAAATCTTATATTTGTTAATTAATCAAATAAATTGATTTAGTATTTATTAGTTTAAATATTTAAAAATTTAATCATTTATTAAAGATCATTTAAATTGGCTTTCTCAAAAGATTCTCTAAACTTTTTTTAAAATAATTAATTATGATTTCATCTTCAGAGATGGTGCCATAAAATCATACTTATTCTTTTTCATTTAAATATAATTTGTTGAAAAGTAATCTAAATTAGAAGGGTACAAATATCTATTGGTTATGGGCAACAAATTCTTAGAGTGGTGGAAAAGGCATAGAAGAGTAGTAACCTTTGGAGCTATTTCAATTTTATTTTCTATGTATTTATCGCCAGTAATTAGGGAAGCAAAATACAAAAACGATTGTATCAATAATTCAAAAAAGGGACTTTTATCTGTCTGGAAAAATAATGAAGCAGAAAAAGATATTGAAGAAAAATCAGGTTTGCCTATTGAAGAATTTGTAAAGATCGAAGCCTATAGAAATTGTAATCATGCGAACTAAATAAAATGGTAATTTAATTTATTAGTAAAAACAAAATATCTAAGATATTCATCTTTCTTAAATAAATAACATTAATATTAAATATTTCATTAATTCTATATTTATCTATTTATAAAGAATTTATATATGGAACAAGATTATTTTTCAGGAATGATGCTGTCAATATAAATAATGAAAGTATAGTTAATTGGACGACAAGCCAAGTCAACAATTTATAATTAGGATTTTTTGTAAAAAGAGAAATATTTTTTGTAATCAGCGAATTTAGATGAATAACCTCTTTTACTTCTTCTTTTAATGTCCCTTTTCTTTCTTTTATAACTTGATCATCAATAGGTGCTGAATCTTGATTCGAAGCTTTCTCAAGAAACTCAACAAACTGTTTTTGCTTATCGGAAAGTTCATTATCAGGCTTATCCATTACATTACTTTATTTATTGAACTATAAGCTTAGTTTTAGTTTAGCCTGATGTGAAGGAAATTTTTAACAACTTTATGCAGAATATGTACCATCAGTTTCTCTTCTAGCTTTAGCTAATATAATTTCATCAACAATTTTTTCAATCATATATGCAGTTTTTATCCCATAGCATTCCTGTTTAAGACTATTTTTAAAGTCACTTTGGGTAACGTAACTATATTCACAACATTCACATTTCAAATCTATTTTTTTTCCCTTATATACTTCAAGTGCCATTCCAAAAACCCATCTTTGAAAAATAATATTTTCCCATTTATCAAAATCGGACCATACATCAAATTCATTTTCAAAAGTAGAAATTAATCCATCCACCTCATTAAGAGAGGCTAAAAGAGAATCTTTTCTTGGATTCTGTTTTTTGCCAATTAATTTTATGGAATCCTGAATCATTAGATCAAAATCTTTAAATTGGTTTCAAGAAAATAATATAGAATTTAGTAGCAAAAGCATTTATTTTCTGATTCAGAATGAGCAGGAATTAATGCATCTGCGATATCTCTTAATATAACTGCTACATATTCAGGTGTACATTGAAACTCATCTATAAAGTGGATACTTTTCTTTGCGATTGCAGCATATTCATGCAGTATTTGATTATCAATCTGCTCTTGAGTTGGTTCCCATTCTGCTTTACAAGTATTACTCATGTAATTATTTAACATATCTCACCATACTTTAATTTATTAATAATAACTACATAAAATATACATTTCAGCAATGAATTAAAAAATATAAAACATTACTGGGTTTTAAAGAAGTTTCCTAAATAAAAATAAGTTTTTGATATTCTCGAGAACAAATTAAGCAAATCATTATAATTCTCAAATAGAAAGGTATTTGATGTAAATCAGCATAAACACTGATTTACTAATTAATATGTTAAGTATTAGATTGTATTTATTGAGTTGGAGGCAATCTTTTTATGATTGAAAATCCGCCTGAAATTTAGTGTATTCCCGAGAAAGGGAATATCTTGATAACTAAAGTTCATCAATTAGTCTGATAAGACTTCGTTTTATAATTACTAACGATATCAGGACAATTTACAATCGAGATTTTCCCTGAGAACTTACTTTTAAAGATCATTATTAAGTGAAATTTAATAAGTAAAAATCAACGCTTTTAATAAGCAATTAATATTTCAAATTGATTCCAAAAAAGAGGGCTGATAAAATCAGTTCTCTTTTTTTATTTGAAAAAAAATAAATTTCTTCAAATTTTAATGATAAAAAAATTTATATTTATCTAACAATCTGCAAAATTACTTTTTTGTCAATACTCTATTAATTTCCCAACAACTTATATCGAAACTACAATTTTTATTTAAAGCTTTTTCAGCCAAACATTTACCTATAAGTGGTGCAAATTTGAACGATTGGCCTGAACCTCCCGAAAAAACAGTAATATTTGGCTTAGGTTTATCAAGAATAAAATTCACGTCGCTTGTCATTGTGTAAGGACTTACAAAAGTTTCATCACAGACTATTACGCCATTTATATTATTTAAAATAAAATCATCCAGCATTTTTTTCAAAGGATCCATAAAAGGACTTTCCATTGACCTATTATCTATTCCAATAATATTTGATGGAGCCCAGTCTATTCCAACTTTTATTCTTGGAATATTATTTTTATTTCTACTCAATACAGGGAAGCCGTAATATAGCCCGCCATCGTCATTCTTTGATTTTTGAAAACAAAACCATTGAGGATAACTATTTATAAATTTTTCTTCAACCAAATAATGAGCCCAAAGCATTGGCCATATTTTAATGTCAAGCTTTAATCCTATGTTTTCCAATAACTCGTTGGTCCACATTCCAGAAGCTACTATTAATTGATCGAAAGAGACAGAATTATTTTCAATTATTTCAAGTTGATTATTTTCTTCATTAATTTTTTTTATTCTGCAATCTTCAAATATTTGATTACCATTTCTTTTTATAATTTGTATCCAATTATCGATAGCTTTATCACTTAAAATTGCCCCTGCGCTTGGTTCAAATAGACCTACAAAATGGTCTTTAGGTTTGATAGGAAATCTTTTAGAGATCTTTTCTGAGGAGAGAAACTCATATGGAATATTCTGCTCATCCATGACTTTTTGAGCCCCAGGGATAGAACCTTCAATAGTTTCTTCATCCCAAGATTCTCCATAAAACAATAACCCATGTTCCTTCCTGAGAGGTTTATCTGATAATGATTCTTGCTCTGACCATAATTTATTTGATTCCTTTGCAAGTTTACAAAGGATAGGATCTGAGTACATTTCTCTATACATTCTTGACTCACCGAAACTACTTCCATTAGCGTTAGCAAGTTTTTGAGCTTCAAATAAAGCAATATTTTTTATTCCCATTTCACTTAGTGCGGCTGCAGCACTGAGGCCAGCCATCCCACCACCAATAATTGCTATATCTACATGTTTTGGAATACTAAGATTATTCATCAATTGAAAAATGACTTACCTATTATTTCTTGTCTATCATTTTGCATTAGACTTAAAATTTCTTTAGATTCTAAACCACTTTGTTCAAGAGCTAAATAGGTAAAACATTTCTTTCTAACTTCCTGTTGCACGAAATTATAAACTTTTTCAGCAGAGGTTCTAGTCCATGCCTCAGGGGCATATTTCTCAATAGAGTCAGCAATTACTGCGCCTGCATTAACAAGTGGATCAGGAATAATAACAACTTTTGAATCTACAAGTTTAGAAGGAATTACATTATTACTAAAAGGGCCATTAGCAGCTGAAATAATCGCTTTGGTTTTAAGAAGGAATTGAGCAATATTTGTATTTATAAGACCTGAAATAGAGCATGGAAATATTACATCAAAATTCTTTCGATACCAATTCTTATTATTTCCAAGTGATATTACTCCAGGGATATTAGTCCTTTCAGAATCAATATCAACTACAAAAGTTTTTATTTTTCTTCTAACAAGTTCTGTGGCAACAATGCGTCCAACCGATCCACACCCATGGACCAGAACTCCATTGGAAAGATCTTGTGAAAAACATTTTTGAAATGCTTCAAATGCTCCAATAACACCCATACCAGTAGCAGTACTCGCATCAACCTTACTGTTAATAGCTGCTAAAACATGGGGAGTTAGTTTGAATAATTTCTCCATATCATTTATATTCGTATTCAAATCACATCCTGTAATCATCTTCCCCTTTAGCTTTTCAAGAAGTTTAGATGTTATAGATATAAGTTTATCCTTAACCGAAGAAATATCTGCAGATCTAGCCACAACTTTTCCACCCGAAAAACCAGTAGAGTAAATACTATGCTTACTCTTCATAAGATTTGCCAATCTAAAACCATCCTGAATACATTGCATATCTGTTTCATAATTGAGAAGTCTTAATCCTCCATTAGCGGGATAATCTTCAAGATTATTTTCTGCCACAATAAAAATAGATAATTCCTCACTGATATATTCAGCAAGTATACCCACTTCACTTTTCTGTTGAGTCTGTAAATTAACCATTAAACTTTCTCCATCATTAGGTGATGTTCTACATAATCGAGACTCCAATTTTCAGGATCGTTACTTATTCTTTTTGTTAAGCGATTGAAAAGTGTATCAACTGGATTTAAGTTTTTATGACTATTTTTATCCAAAGCAGAAACAAAACTATGTCTGCTCCAACTTCTTATCGTTTCCATTAATCCAATTGCAAACTCCTCAGTATTTTTATTTTCTTTCCACTTTTTCTTATATGGGCAATCTACATATACAGTCCTTTCCTTAATTAGTCTTAAACCTTTTTTATATGCAGAAGAATCCTTATTAATTAAAGGTGAAATAAATTCTTCTGGAGACTTATAAAAATTCTGAATGGTGCCTTTCTGATACTCAGCTTCTGTAATGAGTTTTTCTTCTAACAACTCTTTCCAAATAGAATGAATTTCATCATGAACGTTTACTGTCTTACCACCATTATTTCCTAAATATCTATTTTCATTATCTCTAGATAAATTAACTGTAAGTAATTTACCTCCAATTTTAAGCTCTTTACTTCTAATATCTAGTATTTGATTCCAGTCAAATAATGCTTGGTTTAAAAAATCATTTCTTGCAGCTTGATTGTTTGAAGCGAGGACATGAGTATGATCGTTAAGATTTTCCACCTTTTTATTAAGCCAATGCATAGCAGTAGCTGAGAATCCAAAATCTATAAATTCAGAAGGAACTAGCTGATCATAAAAACTACCAGCACATAAAAAAGTCTTTACTAATTCATTATTAATAGATTGAATTGATAAATTATTAATTAGAGCCTGATTATCATTCGAATAAAGATCATTTCCTATCAAAGTAATCTCAGTAGATTGATTCTTTTCATGTATATCATTTATCATCTTCCCCCAAAATTCAGAAGCCGTACCACCATCCGCGGCACCATAATCCATTAAAAATACATTTTCACTTATATTTAGATCAGAGATACATTCAGCACCCCAGTCACTTGCAAGATCAATACACAGCTTAGCACCAGCTGTCTGCTCGCTGTAGCCCTTGGTCATTGCTATTGCCATAAAATATAAAGAAATTATTAAGATAGCTCAATCCTACATAGTTAATTTTGTTTCTGCGGTTATTTTCTAAAATGACGTTTAATAAGGCACAGTTAGTTAGATCATATTCTCATATTATTTCCTATAAAAAAATATTTTGCATTTCAAATTTATTAGAAAAACAAAATTTACCAGTCAGGATATATAAAATCATCACCAATAGGCTCTTCGTAGAAATCGCCTGATTTAAGCCCTTTTTTGTAGATATTTAATGCTTTTTGATAAGTTGCCACTGAGGGGATTATATCTCCTACATATACTGGATTATCATTGATATTCATCAGTATAAAATTTAATTTAAGTTACTTTCATTTTAAAACCTAAATCAACAATTTCGGTTTTTTTATTTTTTAATTTTAGATGTTAACGGAAATAATTTACTTACGAAGAGGTGATCCTCCTTTGCCAAAAAGTAATTTTAATATTTGTTTGAAAATACTCGAATCAGTTTTCTCATGATTTTCATTTTTAGATAAATGTGAAAGATCTCTATAAAATTTTCTTGTAACTTTATCTTCTTCTTCTGATGGCCAAAGTAATTCTGAACCTTCATCAAATTCTTCTTTATATCTTTCTTTAGACTTCCCCATCATTTACTAATAAATTGATGCGATTAATTAAACATAATACTACTTTGAACTTTTTGATTAATTCAATTTTCACATTTTTTTATTTTTTTAATTTTCTTAGATTATCTGATAATAAGTACCCAAAATACATTGCAAAGTAACCAATCACTAAAAATAAACTTACCCTTAAAAAAAATAATAAATATAAACCTTTATTCAAAATATTTAATAAATCTAAAATCCATCCACTAAAAGTAGTTAGAGATCCACAAAAACTAAAGCAAAGAAATAATTTGATTTTTTTCGAAACATGAAGATTATTTATAAATCCAAAAATGAAGCATCCAAGAATATTTACAAAAAAAATATTGTTAATGTTCCACCGAATTAAAGAACCTAAAATAGAACCTGCAGAAATAACAAAAAACTCAAACATCTAAAAATTAACAACTAATAATCCAAGAGAAATTGCTAACAATCCTAAAAATACAGATAAAAAAATAATGATTGAAATATCTTTATATTTTCTTTTAATTGATAATTTGAATAAATCATTAATAAATGAGGAAAATGTACTTAAGCTTCCAGCAAATCCAAAAAGAAATAAAACAAATAATTCTCTATAAATTTTTATATCACTTTTATTATTTAATGATAATGAGGCACCCAAAATTACTGAAGCAATTAAATTTACCAGTAGCAATCTCCTACTCTTACTTAACTTTATTAAAGAAAATTTAGTTATCAAGAAATATCTTAAATTTGCGCCTAGCAATGATCCAGTTGAAATTGCAGAAAAATGAATTAGAGGAGAAATATTCATTAATTTTTTAAATATTTTATGATTTAAAACTAAATTTAATATTTTTGAAAATAATAATTTTTATTATCTCTTGTGAATAACTATTCATTTCTTATCAAACAGTTGAAAAAAATCATTTGAATTCATATCAGGATAACTTTTATCTTTAACAGCATTTATTGCTTTTGAATAATATCTATATTTCATTTGATAATCACATAACAAAATAACTATCCTCCAATATTTAATGAGAAATCTATCATTTATTTCTCTAAATTTATATAAGTCTCTTTCTTTTAGCTCAGATTTATTATTTAAATATTTTTTTTCTATCCAATTAAACATATCTTTAGCTTTACCATTAATTTTCCCATTTTTAATCCATTTTTTAATATATATTTCATCTCCTTCTTCAACAATCAGGCATTTCTCAGGAGATGGTAAGGAAAGTGTATGAAACTTCTCTATAAAATTTGCAATAAGCTTCATATAAGTTATTATTTTTCTTTAATTTTACTTAAAATTAATACAAAAAATGGACATTAAAATCAATACTTTCTATTGCGAATATATTATTAAAACTTCATTTATAGGTAAGTTAGTTTTTATTAGCTTGCTAAATACTGCCCATTCTTTTATTTCATCTTCTGAAAGTTTATAAAATCTTTTTGAAAAACATTTATTCAACTCCTTAGGCTTAACTTTAAAAAGCTCCTCAATATCTTCGGCACTATAAATATCATTCAGATCGCAAAAATTCCAATTTCGCTTTTCTTCATCAGAAAGTATTTCATAAATTGATTCTGGTACTATTACTTCTTCCGTCCAATCTTCTGAATAATTTTTTTTATCAACTTTAAGTTGATCAGTCATTCTCCTATTAACTAATTTCAGCCATTCGCAAAAATCTTTTATTTCAACTTCATTCATCTTTATTATCGATTTTTAATCATTTTTCAAACCAACTCCAAGCCTCAAGGCAAGTGTTCCAGCAAAAATTACTATAAGTAAAGCAGTCGCCATCAAGATTAATTGTTGAGAATTTTCCATTAAATTATTTTATCTGATAATTAATATAACTTAAATATATTAGTAAGTATTTATAAAACTATTAAAAAGTAATATTAATGTCTCTTGTATTGTTATTAATTTATTAGATACAGATAAAAGTTGAGATATATTTATTATGTTGTTTATATTCTTTAATGAATATAGTTTTATTACTAATTTCAATCTTAACTTTTGTACTAGGTATTAGTTGTCTTTTATTAGAAATTTATATCTTTAAAAAAGCACCTTTTCTAGAAGTTAATTGTTCTAATAAACCAATCGATACAAGTCTTACAGTAATCATTCCTGCTTATAACGAAGAAATAAATATAATTAAATGCTTAAATTCATTAAATAAGATATCAAGACCTAGTATTCAATTTAATATTTTAGTAGTGGATGACTCGAGCGATGATAAAACCCTTCTACAGGTTGAAAATTTCAAAAATCAAGTCTTTAAGAATCCAGAAGAATTAATAATTATTTCATCAGGTCCTAGACCAACAGATAAAAAGTGGGTAGGAAAGAATTGGCCATGTTATGTAGGCTCTAAAGAGATCAATTCTGAATGGATACTATTTATTGATGCAGATGTTGTAGTTGGCGAAGATTGCATTCGTAAAGCTTTAGCGAAAGCATCCAAAGATAATATAGATTTATTATCACTTGCACCAAAAGTAAACTGCAACTGTTTTGCAGAGTGGATGGTTCAACCAATCATGACTAGTTTATTAATGATAGGTTTTCCCATCTCTGATACCAATGATAAGAGTAGTGATATCGCCTTCGCCGCTGGGCCTTTTATGCTTTTCAAAAACGATTCATATAAATCCATTAAAGGACATGAAGGTACTCATGATGAGGTTGTTGAAGATCTTGCCTTAGCAAAAAAGATTAAAGATAGTAATTTAAAATTAAATTTTTTAATAGCAATTAATGATATCTCTTTGAATATGTATAAAGATTTCAGTACTTTAATCGAAGGATGGAGCAAAAATTGGTTTTTAGGTTTAGAAAAAAATTTACTTAAGTCATTATCAGCATCTGTGTTTGTTTTCTTAACTTATAGTATGCCTTGGTTACTATTTGGCATATCAATTATTATTGCTTTGACAAACCAAAATACAAATTTTTTAACTTTAGGTTTTATATCGTTGCTGTCAATATTTACTTACATATTCAAAAGGTTTTGGTTACGAGCTCAATACAATATTTCAGAAAAATATTGGTTTTTAAGTGGTCTAGGTGGAATAATTGTTGTTTATATAAGCTTAGTTTCTATTTATAAAACATATACAGGTAAAGGTTGGACTTGGAAGGGAAGAAATTTATCCAATTCTTAACAATCAATCTAAATAAAACATTTAATTTTAAAAATATTCAAATATTCTTTGCTAACTATGAATTAGATCCCTAAACAATTTATGAAATTGAAAAAATTGTATTTTAATAATCAAATATTTGAAAAGAGATCAGTTTTTATTTCTTTATTTGCAATTTCAGCTTTAGTATTTTTTTCAGTAAAACTATTTTTTAATATGTACCTTAACAATCCTAATTTTCATATGTTTATTCAAAGCAAAGGTATTTTTCTTTAATCTCGATTTTACAAATTTTATAGGGTATTAGATTTATTTACCTTATGAACGAATTTATTTTTATAAGGTATTCTTGTTGTCCAAAATATTTTCTGAGGTAAATCTATCTTTCCTAGAATTTGTTTCTATAAAAACTTATTTGATTAGATTAGTTCATAAATAAAGCTTCTAAAGATAGTTATTTAGATTTTCTATGATACGAAGCACATATGGTTCATATAAATCTTGAAAAAACAAAATAAAGGAATCTTACCTTCATTTTTATCCCTCTAATCTATCTGCGTAATCTCTTAATATCTCTGCCATAATTTCAGGTTTGATTTCTTCCTGATATTTTTTACATAATTCAAAAAACTGATCTAAAAAATCTTTCATTGGTGAAGACATAATGCAAGTTTAAATTACTAATATTATCAAAAATCTATTTAATAAAAATTTTATTAACATTATCTTGTGAATTATCTTGCTTATTTATAAGTTATGTTTAAGAAGTAAAATTAACATGCCAAAGATTTTTAAACAGAATAAGTTTGCTTTATTAGGAGCAAATATTATAAGTATTGCAATTTGGATATTTCTATCATCATTTGTGATTCAATTAATAACATATGACAACGCGCCTTTCTATATATATAAATTAGGGGAATTATTTAAGTATCTACCACCAATTTGGCTAACTTATTATTTATGGATAGTAAGAAAAGGATTTAATTAGTTTACAAAATTTATACATAATAAATCTTCAAAAGTAAATTAAATTCCTTGATATACAGGAGACAAAATTCCCCCATCAAAATCATCATCATCATCATTACTGTCATCAGAAAAGATAATTTGACCAACTTCCAAACCTAAATATAAACAAAATATCCAAACGAACACATCACCACCTGAAAGCCCATATATCCAGCTAATTATTAAACCGATTAATAAACCTATACCAACAACAAGTATTTGCAATTTTAAAATTTAAGTTCTTAATACCATAACTTAGTGATCACAATATCCGAGTACCAAAATTATCAAAGTATTGTGTAAATTGATTATTAAGAAATAAAATTATAACTTAATCAACGAACTCTTATTTTTAAGTAAATCAATATTTATTTCTTGGTGAGAATAAAATTTAAAGCCACCCCAAATAGAACCAACATTGATGATACTAGTATAAAATTAAATAAATCAATAAATGATTTATCATTATTGATCCTTAAAAAGGTAATTAAAAATATAGCAGTTGGAAATAATAATATAAATTTTGAGAACAAATCTTCATTCCATTTTTTAAAACTAGTATTCTCTTCATCTTCTTGAAGCTTTTCTATAATTTTTTCTAAAGATTTTTTATTTTTTGTCATTTATCAAGGTTTTTTAAAAAAGTCAATTAATATCAACTAAATAAATTAAAACTTATATAAGTTTACATAAAATATATAATATTTGTTAAGAGAAGTAGTGTGTAAATCATATCAAAAACTAATTTGTTTATTTATTTTTTAAAGATAATTATTATGAGAAACTAGATATAAATACTGATGCATTATAAAAATAAATTTGTCAAATTAAAAATATAATTTTATTTTAAATGAATTTTATAGCCGGATTTGAATTCCTCTTCTTATTAACGATATTTGGAACGATAAACTATTTGTTAATGCTGAAAAGATATCAACATGATATGAAAAAGAAAAAATTTACCCAAATTAAAAAGATTGCCAAACTTTATCCAAAAGGTACTTTTATAAGTACTTAGTATATTTTTATTTCTTATCAGGAGGAATTTCCATTTCACTCTGAATAATCAGTTCTTCTGCAGATAAGAACTCTTCTTCTGTTATGAGTCCCTTTTTCATTAAAGAAGAGAGTCTTTTAACACCTGCTTCAATAGTTATGCCTTTTTGTTGCTGCATTGATTAATTGTCTTGTTGAAAACAATAAAAAATCTTGTTTTCTTTGTCAAGAAAAATATTTACAAATTCAGGAGATAGATTAATGTAATATGCGAAATTTATTTGTTTTAAACAAAATTATTTGATTTATTTTAAAAAGATCTATTATCCGAAGTTAATTCTCAAAATGATTTAATAATAATTTCACTCGAAATACCTAAATCTTCTATTATTCTTCAATTCACTCCTTTTCTTTTTTTCTTCAATTCTCTTATTTTGGGCTGATCTAGATGGTTTAGTTTTTATTCTAAATATTTGTTTTTTATTTAAAGACTCTTTTATTAACTTAGCCATTCTTTTTAAAGCTAATTGACGATTATATCCTTGAGTCCTTTGATCTTGAACAACAATGGAAATACAGTCATTTACTAGTTTCTTGTTAAGATTATTTCTTAATTTTATTTTCTGAAAATCATTTAAGAATTTTGAATTCTTAATATCAAAAATAATTTCAACTTTACTACTAGTTTTGTTTACTTTTTGTCCTCCTGATCCAGAAGATCTAGAGAAACGCCATCTAAACTCCTTATAGGGTATTGATAAATTAGTATTTATAAATAAATTCATAATCTAATCAAAACTTATTTGAAAATAAATTAAATATTTTCTTCACCAATTAAATGAAAATAATTAATGTATATATTAAATATAAATATATTAAATAAACTTTTTAAAAAAGAGTTGATTATCAATACGCATATTTTTTTAATTGAAATTATTAGAGAAAAATAAACCTAGTTTGTTTTAACTTAATTTTTTTTATCTATTATTAGTCTTTTTTACAAGTTACTCATCATTATCATGAGAGAAAAAAAAATGATGTATGATTAAAAAAATTTTATAAAAACATGGCACTTATTCCTTTTAAATCTACCGATAAAAAAGGTAAAGCTAACGGAAAGAGTTTATTTGCACTAGCTATATTTCTCTTTGCAGTGACAGGGTGGGCTTTAGTATTCAAATAAATATAAAATTAAATTATTTCCAATTTTGTAATTTATAACTTTAAAATAAATTAAATTATTAAATACTTTGAAAAATATAAACAAAGATCAAATTTTGGCTTCATCCAGTGGGTGGGTTGCATCGTTACTAAATTTTTTCCCTGGATTAGGTACTGGCTATATTTACCAAAGGAGATGGTTGCCTTATTTTCTAACCGCTGGAGCGGTTCTTGTATGGTTTGCTTTAGGAATATTTTTACAAGGAGATGAGGAACCAAATCAATCAGACCAATTAATAGGCTTAGCTGGATTATTATTTATTTCAGTTGTAACAGTAATTGAAGCATATTTGGCTCATAAAAAATCCTTAAAACTTGTTGAAGTTAAAGATAAGAAATAAGTAATATTATTAAAAAGCTAAGAATTTATTTTAAAGAAAAATAAAAAAATAAATATTTATCTTTGTTTTTTTAGTTTAGGTTTACTTGTATCGAAAAAGATTGATCTTATTCCAAGCAGCAAAACTATAGCAGAAAGTACAGGAATTATAACAAGAATAAAATCACTATTCATTCCTGATGCTTGACCAAAAAGTAAATGCATTAAGTAAGAAGTAGTAGACATTAGATTTTTTATTTCTACTTACATAAGTAGCAATTATTTTAAATGCCCAACATCTATTTGTTCCCTATTCAAAATAGTTTATTTATTCTTTTTAGGTTTTTCCATCATCCACCCATATACTGCCTCAGCATCAAAATTCTTTGAAGAAATAAAAAAAGTAATTGGAAAAACAATAAAGCTTATGCTCATTGTTATTATTTGCCATTTACGTAATCCCATTTCACTAAATGCAACTGCAAAATCATTAAACATTTTTTATTTATAATTCAAATAATTATTGCCTATATCTATTTTTAAAGCTGTATTGTTTATTTGTTTTAATAAATTAGTTTAAATTTTACATTAAATCAAATCAAATTTATATGAGATTAAATTTCATTTTTAATTTCATTAGTTTCTTTTATAAGCCTATCTTTCAATTTATTTGTAATTAGTCCATTTTCGAAGCAATCTAAAATATCTTTAATAGGATCAGTAGATTGATCACGATCAGACATCCATCCTTTGGTGCATTCCTTACAAGCTAAATTATTTAGCTTTTCTGCTATTTCTCTTATATTTTTATCAACCATTTTTTTAATAGTAATTAAGAATTTGCAATATTGTTAAGGTTTTATCCATAGAAAAAAGTTATCTCCTTTTCTTTTAGACCCTCCCAGCCTGCATCTATCAACATACTATTTAAGGTGTCTTTATCAAAATGTTTTGATCCAGTTTTCACACATCTATTTCTCATTGATTTTTTTACTCCACTTCTCTTTCTTTTATTTTCTTCAAACATAATTTTATTATATAAATTAAGCATTTTGGATGGAATAGCTGTTCCATCAAGATCAACTCCATTAGCGATGGCTTCATCAACTGCCTTTAACCCAACTTGATTCATTTTGAAAATTTTCAGTTTTTTATAATTTATATAGGAATATTAACATCAAGAATATGCGCAGTTATTGATTTTGAAGTTCTTTCAATACTCTTATTGCCTCTTTGATATGTGCCGGGCCATTTAACAAATCTCTATAGATATGTCTAACTATTCCTTTTCTATCAATTACATATGTAACCCTACCATCAAGTAAACCAAGTACTTTTGGAACTCCAAAAATTTTGCGTAAAGAATCGTTAGTATCGCATAGAAGGGGATATTGTAATTTATTTTTATTTGCGAATGCTAAATGACTAGCAGTATTACCATTACTAACTCCCCATACTTCCGCTCCAAGCACCTTAAAAAGATCATATTTATCTCTAAATCCGCAAACTTCAATAGTGCAACCAGGGGTATCGTCTTTAGGGTAAAAAAATAATACTAAAGGTGATTTTAATTTCTTATTAGTTCTCTGAATTCCGTTTTGATCAAGCATTTGAAATTCAGGAACTTTTTCTCCAATGTTCAAGATAATTTATATAAAAATATATATTAAATAATTTTTTAATCTTTTTGCAAACTAGAAGTAAAAAATACTACAAAATAAATGCTTAAATAAAAAATAATATATAGCTTATTGGATGATGATTAAAATTCTATTTTTTCATTAGGTGTAAATACAGAACAATATTTTTTTATTTTCGCTTTTGCTTCTATTTGATCATTTATGTTATGTTCTATTTTCAGCTTTTCAAGAGCCTGAAAAGCATCTAATTCATTAAGTCTGTATCTCGCACAAGTATCTAAAACTCTAAACATCCTTGTTGTTACAGCATTTGCAGGATTAAAAAAAAATATTATCGATAATGATAAGAATATTTTTCTCATTTATTAAGAGATCATCTTCTATAAGAATAATGTATTCAATGAAAGATTGCCTCTAAAAATCAAATACTATTTATTGATTACGAATGTAACTGCTTAGCAAAATTTATTTTTAATTATTTAGATACTTTTAAAAATCATATATAAGAGATAAATTAAAAAAAGAATTAAGGAAAAATTAATTATGAAAAAAATTATTTTAACTCACAAAAGATTGATATCCTGGTATCAAAAGAAATTAAGATTAAGTGATTATGCATTGCTTTGGTTCGTTTTTTTTAAAGGTGCATTAACTGCAATAATTATTGAAAAAATATTTTTTAATTAATATTTAAATATAATTTGTCAGACACTAATAGTTGCTTAAGTGTAATTATCAAATATCTAATATATAATCAAATTAAAATCATTTCCTTATGAATATTTTTGGAGTAGGCTTACCTGAAGTTACAGTTATACTTGTACTTGCCCTACTAATATTTGGCCCTAAAAAACTTCCAGAACTTGGCAAACAGCTTGGCAAAACTCTTCAAAGCCTTAAAAATGCTTCCAACGAATTTCAAAATGAATTAAATAAAGCAGTTAATGAACCTGAAGATAGTAAAACTAATAATATGATTGAGAAAAATAAGCCCGAAAATACCAAATAAGATTAATATTTAAAGTTTAAATTAATAACAATAATTACTTGTAAATCACAATAAAAACTTCTAGATAATATACTTTAAAAAATATATTTTAATTTTTAAAATGGATGCTCAAGCATTAGGGGAATATTTTTCAACCTTAAGTTATCATGCCCCAGTAATGATAATTACTACGGGGATATTTTTCTTTATTAGAAGAAAATTTATTATAGATGGTAAAAATAAAGCTTAAATGATAAAAAGGCCAATAACTCCTTTAGATGAATTTGAAAAAGCTTTAAAAGAAGCTAATCTATCAGATAAAGATTATGAGTTAATAGAGTATATACGTTATACAAGCGTATTCACGCAGCCAAGCTTAATAAAAGATCTTAAAAGGCCTTCAAAGCCTCCGATATTAACAAATATTTGTGAAATTTCTAGAAAGATAGGATTATTTATGCCAGAACATTTTGAGAAAGTCATTGATTGGTCAATTCAAATAAGTGAACATAACACAAGATGGGATGGACATTTGTTATGTGCAGAAGCATTTAATGTAGATCAGATTGCATTAACGCCAGCCGCAGGTACCTCTTTATTCGATGTTCTTGTTGTGCACAAAGAATTATTTATAGGTTTTGAATTTGAATAATTTCATAATTAACTTAATTATTAATAAATTAAAGATAGAAATTGATAATTACAATTAAATGTATTTCTAAAATATATTTTTTAGTTTAAGTTGAGTTATTTCCTTATTATTCCTTAGTTTCCTTTGGCTCTTCCTTAGTTTCTGTTTTTGCTTCTTCCTTAGCTTCTACTTTTAGCTCTTCCTTTGTTTCTACTTTTGGCTCTTCCTTCGTTTCTGTTTTTGCTTCTTCCTTAGCTTCTACTTTTGGCTCTTCCTTAGTTTCTGCTTTTGCTTCTTCTTTAGCTTCTACTTTTGGCTCTTCCTTAACTTCTCTTTGTTTTCTCCCAAAATCGTCTTTTCCTACAACAAAGAAAATTAATGCGAATAGGAAGAAGGAGGCAAATAATAATATTTCCATCAAATAATTTCCAATTAGAATTAGGGATAAGTTAAATTAAAAATATATTATTAATCAACATCAAATAATACAAAATTAAGTTAACTTTGTTTCAATGAAGCCCGATTTTATTAATCGTCAACTGGATAGGACTCTGTATCAATAACATCTTTCTGAGAATCTATAAAATTAAATTTTGTTTCTATCCAATTATTTATTAATGTAACTAAAGGCTTAGAACCTCTAAATATAAATATTGAAGTTGGTAGAGCAGAAACTATACCAATTACTGGGCTTTTAAAGAGTAATCTACCTGCCTTGGCATTAAATAAAATAATTAAAAAAGAAGGAACAATTATACTTATTACTGTTTTTAACGCCGCAAGCCAACCTACTTTGTATACATACCAAATTAGTAATAAACCAATTAAATATAAAAATACATATGTCATAATTTAATTATAAATTTAAAAAATTAATTTGTTTGTTAACTTCAAAAATTTTTTATATTAATATCTTACATAAAAAAAATTACAATGAGTTTCGCTGAAATAAAAAAATTTCTTCAAAAAATGCAAACAGATGAATCTCTCAAAAATAAAGTAATCTCTTCAGCGACTGCTGATGATGTAGCTTTGATAGCGCAAGAATTGGGATTTAGCTTTTCAGGAGACGATCTATTAAGATTTAATGGACAAAAAGTTGACAAAGTAACAGTAAGGAAAGTGCAACATCCAGGCGAATATCATTAATAAATTTCATTAGCCACTAATCCAAATTGCTAGACCTCCTCCTTTCCCTCGAGCACATAACCATTTTTTTTCTTTTCCCAAAGCTATTAGTGAGAAAAAAGGTCTTTTTTTAGGATCAGTATTTTTTAAAGAGGTATTTATTATAGGTATATTTAAAATCTTTATTAATAATTGCTCAAAATAAAAAGGTAAAAGTGGGCGAGTTCCCTTTAGATATGCTTTTCCAGAAAAATTAATAGAGAGAACTCCAAATTTTATTGAATTGCTTATTTCAAAAGTCGGTTCATTATTTTGCCCTATAGATTTGCTTAGTTTTAGAGATGCAGAAAGAACTTGAAGAATAGAACTTGATACATTATCAATACTTGTATCTCCCTTTTTATAAACATATTGAAATTTCCAAAAACCTAATAAATCATCAAATTGAATACCACTTCCATCCTTATTTGCTATTTTCTCCAAATTTTTAATTTCATCAAAATTTGGAAAACTATATTCCTTAATAATCATGTCTTAAAATGAGGCTAAATTATCAGCTATAAAAATAATTTAATAAGATGAGTCTATCCAAAAATTCTAGCTAAATATCAATTTATTATGAACTTATCTAAACATTTATGGAATAAAAATAAAGATCTTGCATTTGCAAGTTTAAACAGCAAATTTGTTCAAGGGATTAAAAACGGTAATTTACCAAAAAATAATTTTCAATCTTATGTCGCTCAAGATTATTTTTTCTTAGAGAGTTTTGCTCGCGCTTATGGATTAGCTATATCTAAATGCTTTGATATTAATGCAATAAGAACATTAAGTGAACTACTCCTTGGAGTATCAGAGGAACTAGTCCTCCATGAAAAATATGCAAAGGAGTGGGAAATTAATTTAACTAATAATAAGATAGAAGTTCCTACAAAAGCTTATACAGATTTTCTAAGGAAAATATCTTTGGAGTCAAGTTGTATTGAAATTTTAGTTGCCATGACTCCCTGCATGAGATTATATGCATGGATTGGAAAAAAATTATCCGCTTCAACTTCAAATAATATTTATAAAGATTGGATAGTAACTTATTCAGATGAAAATTTTGAAAAACTTGCAAACTCTCTTGAAGAAATAATTGATACCTACAAAGGCTCTTATGATTTAGATCAATTAAATTATTTATACCAAGAAGCGATGGATTTAGAAGTAAAATTTTTTGAGGCTTATTCTGATTTTAAATAAACTTAAAATTAAAGATTATTTTTAATAACACTATGTACTCAAAAATATCTCTTACAGTTGGAGGAAGTGATTCAGGCGGAGGCGCAGGCATACAAGCAGATTTAAAGACTTTTATGTCTCATAACGTCCATGGATGTTCAGTAATTACATGTATAACAGCACAAAATAGCGTAAATGTAATTGATGTAGAGGCAATAGGAACTCAAATGCTAAATAATCAGTTTGATGCTGTTTTTACTGACTTTAAAATTAACGCTCTGAAAACAGGCATGCTTTTTAATGAAGAAATAATTTTTAATACTGCTTTAAAACTGAAAAATCAATCCATACCAAAAGTAATTGATCCTGTAATGTGCACAAGAACTGGAGCAAGATTGTTAGAAGAAAGCGCTATTAATGCCTATAAAGAATTTCTTATTCCTCAAGCAGAAATATTAACACCGAATATTTTTGAGGCAAATCTTCTTGCAAATATAAATATTAAAGATATGAATGATATGGAAAAAGCTGGTGAAAGAATTCTTGAATATGGCTGCGAATCAGTACTAATAAAGGGAGGGGGGCTCCAAGAACTTAAAGGTAAAGATTTTTTTATCGATAAAAAAGGTAACAGCTATTGGCTTAAAAATGAATTTATAGATACTAAGAATACTCATGGTAGTGGTTGTACATTAAGCGCAGCCATTTGTAGCCAACTTGCTTTAGGTATAGATTTATTAGAGTCAGTTAATAAGGCTAAAGCTTTTATTGAAAAATCCTTAATAAATTCTTATAAAATTGGGGCTGGACCTGGCCCACTTGGACATCATCAATCGTATTAGAGACCAAAATATATATTATTTTTCTTTATTTCGAAATATTTCATATTTTCTTTATACAAGACACACAATTGTGACAAATAAACGCTAGTATCTTAACATAAAGTAATTAAGAAAAATGGATTTCATCTCTAAAAAGCAAGGTTATGTACCCTTAAAAGCTGTACCTTACATATTTGTATTAGCTTTTGTTCTAAGTATCACTACTTCTTCAACAACATTCGTTTAAATTTAAATCATCAATAAAATAGTGTTTACTATTTTAATAAATGGACAATTTTGATGTAGTTATAATAGGTAGTGGAATAGGCGGACTATGTTGTGGTAGCTTACTTGCTTCCCGAGGGAAAAAAGTATTAATATGTGAATCTCACTTTCAACCTGGTGGAGTTGCACATACCTTTACTAGGAATGGTTATAAATTTGAATCCGGGCCATCTTTATGGAATGGACTAGAAAGCATCTCAAATACCTCTCCACTTGGGCAAATACTATATTTATTAGATGAACAGATTGAAGTAAAAAAATATAAAGGTTGGAAAGTTATAGTTCCCGAAGCGGACTTTGATTTAGAGGTTGGAGATTCACCCTTTAGAAAAAAAATACAGGAATTAAGAGGTGATGATGCATTAAATCAGTGGGATTCCTTTATGAAAGCAGTTAAACCACTAAGCAGAATCATAGATAAGATGCCTCTTCTAACAACTTCTCCTGAGAACTTAAATTTACAAGAAATCTTGAAACTCTCAATAAAGGTTTTGCCTGAAATCAGTCATGTTAATAATCTTAGAAAAGGTTTCGGGGAAATTGCAAATAAATTCCTAACTGATCCTTTTTTAAAAAATTGGGTTGACTTACTAAGTTTCTTAATAAGCGGAATGTCAATGGATGATACAAATACAGCAGCCATGGCAACTTTATTTAATGAGTGGTTCAAACCTAATGCTTACTTGGAGTATCCTCTGGGTGGGAGTGAAAGTGTTGTAAATGCATTAATAAGAGGATTTAAGAAAAATGGCGGCAAATTACTTTTATCTTCAAAAGTTAAAAATATTAATTTTTCAAATGAATTTGCTACCGGGGTTACTTTAGAGAATAATGAAACAATTAACTCCGAATTCATTGTGGCCAATTGTGATATTTGGAATAAACATTCTCTTATACCAAGTCATCTTATTAGTAAATTCAAAGATAAAGAATTTAATGTAGAAAAATGCAAATCATTCCTTCATATACACTTAGGTTTCGATGCAACTAATATTAAAGATCTTCCGATACATACAATATGGGTAGATGATTGGGGAAGAGGAATAACAGCAGAGAGAAATATCGCTGTTTTTTCTATTCCATCAGTAATCGATCCAAGCATGGCACCAAAGGGTAAACATGTGCTACATGGTTATACTCCTGCCAATGAACCTTGGGAAATTTGGGAAAATCTTAAACCTAATTCAAAAGAATATAACGATTTAAAAGAAGATAGATGTGAAGTATTTATGAAACCATTAAGAGGAATTATTCCAGATATCGACAAGAGGATTGAACTAAAAATGCTTGGAACTCCAGTAACACATCAAAGATTTACAAACACCTATTGTGGGAGCTACGGTCCAGCTATTTCAGCCAGAAAAAGTTTATTCCCAGGCTATCAAACTCCTTTTGAGAATGTACTAGCTTGTGGAGCTAGTACTTTCCCAGGAATTGGCATTCCCGCAGTAGCAGCAAGTGGCGCGTATGCAGCTGAAGCGATCTTAGGGAAAAAAGAATTTAAAGAGATTATTAGCAAACTTAATTAAATATTTTTTTACTTTATTCTTGCTTCAAATTATTTAGTTGGTTAAGAAATAAAAAAATTGATATGCAATCTTGGTGAGAGATGATATTGTTTAAATGATCATTAATTTAACTAATAGGTCTTATATGTTTTTCTTATCAATTCCACAAGCTTGGCATTTAGTAGGTACTTGGTCTGAACAAGTTCCAAGTGAATCAAGTCTTATTGGCATGGGCGAAGTGGAATTAATGATGACTCTTCACTCTATATTTGTACCAATATTATTAGTAATTGGAGCATATTTTTTTATAACTCTATCTAGAGAAGAGAGAAGAAAAGCAAAAAGCTAAATTACTATTTAGCAGAACTTCTTCTTACCACCTTGCGACCGCTAGAAGAATCTAAATAAATATTTTCATCATTTTTAGTTTTTTGACTACCATTATTATCTAATTGATCCATTTCGGAGCAAATACCTACAACCATAGCAGCTTCAACGTGATCAGGAAGATCACCGATTGTAATTAAAGCTTTCAAAACCAATTGGAGTCTTGTATCTTTATCTAATTCAGGTCTAAGCTTTTTTACTGTACCCCAAAGCTCTTTAGTTACTTCTT
>CACNSV010000006.1 GCA_902623195.1 uncultured Prochlorococcus sp.
TAACTATTTGTCCAAAAGTTATTGGAGGCCAATACACATGGATCCCTTTTAGAGAAAATGAAATTTTCATTTTTGACAATAGATGGAAAATTAAAATGACTAAATTATTAAAAACAAGCGAAGTCTTTATTCATTACACCAAAAAATAAATTTTATAGTAACTCATGATTAATGAAAAATATAATATAGAAATTAAATTAAGAATTCAAGATATTGAAAAAGATGTTTGGAATAATCTTGCAAAAAAATTAGATAACCCTTTTTATGAATGGGAATGGCTTTTAAATCTTGAGATATCAAAAAGCGTGTCTCAAAAAACAGGATGGCAACCACTATATTTCCTTATTTATCTTGATAAAGAATTACATGGTATAGCACCTCTTTTTTTGAAGAATCATAGTTATGGCGAATTTATCTTTGATCAATCATTTGCAAGATTAGCCCAAGATTTAAATTTAAATTATTATCCAAAACTTATTGGTATGAGCCCTTATAGTCCTATAGAGGGATATAAATTTATATATAAAGAAAATTCAAACAAACGAGAAATAACTGAAATACTTTTAAATTATATTGAAGTTTTTGCCAAGAAAAATAATATACTTAGCTGTAATTTTTTATATGTTGATAAAGAATGGGAGAAACTATTAAATAAATATAACTATCACAAATGGATCAACATAAGAAGCCAATGGGAATCAATTGGAGAAGAAAATTTTGAAGAATTCTTAAATAGATTTAATTCCAATCAAAGAAAAAATATTAAAAAAGAAAGAAAATCAATTAATAACCAAAAAATTAAAATAAAAATTTTCACCAAGAATACCATTAATGAAGATTTAATGAATAGTATGCATTTTTTTTATGAACAACATTGCTTGAGATGGGGGGTATGGGGAAGCAAATATCTTACCGATGATTTCTTTAAAAAAAGCTTAACAACAAAAGAGAATTTAATAATCTTTAGCGCCTTTGAGAATACATCAACTAAACCTATAGCAATGTCTATGTGTATTAAAAATAAAGAGAATTTATGGGGACGATATTGGGGCTCGCTAAAAGAAATAAATTATTTGCATTTTGAATTGTGTTACTATCAGCCCATAGAATGGGCAATTAAAAATAAAATTAAATATTTTGATCCAGGTGCTGGTGGGCAGCATAAAAGGAGAAGAGGGTTTTATGCCAAAGGAACGAATAGTTTACATAAATGGTTTAACTATAATATGGAAAATATAATTGCTCAGTGGTTAAACAAAGTCAATAAAGAGACTTTAAATAACATCGAAGATGAAAATAATTCTGTTCCTTTTAAAAAATAATTTTATAATCTAAAACAAAGTAGAATTTTTCTAATTAAATGGCTATTGAAGATTTAAAAAGAAAAAATGAAATGTCAGATACAAAATTGTCTCAAAGGGATATAGTTCTTGACCCTTATGGATATTTTATTATTAAAATTGATCAAATTAATAAAAAAATAGTCGTTGAACATTATCTTAATAATATTGATAGTAAAGGAATCGCTTTAGATCCTCTTACAAATAAACCAATAAAATGTGATAAAAAAAATAAAAGGCAATACAATAAAGTTTTTGTAGGCAACACTGCTAAGGAAATTGGGATTTTAATTACCGAGGGAAATAATAATTTAATTTCTAAATTTGATCATGCATTATATCTTGGTAGAGAATTACAAAAGGCAGAAGAATGCATATTGCAAAACAATGAATATATTCAAGATTAAGAAATTAAACTAAATCAAGTTACCTATAAAGTAAGTGCTAAATTAGAAAAAAATAAAAACATGAACATTATTTTTTATTTAGGTTTTCTTATATTTGGTTTTGGAGCAGCATTTGCTCTAGATAAACTTCTTAGAGCTGTCAAATTAATTTAAAAATAAATTAAACCTAACAAAAATTCGATGGATAATAAGTATTAAATAATAAAATAAATTTATAGATATAAAACTTCCGCTGTATGTCTTTAAACACAATAAAAATTAAGAATGAAAAAAGTTTAAAATGGCCAAAAATACTTATAGCCATTCTAAGCACTATTGGGATTGCTGATACTTCATCAATAACTTTAAAGAATTGGGGTTTATTTAATTCACTAAGTTGCCCTGGTATAAATAATGGATGTGATGCGGTTTTAAATAGTCCATGGGGAACACTAATAAAAACTGATCAATTAAATATACCTCTCTCATTTGCAGGCCTATTAACTTATTCAACGATCTTATTCATAATTTTAATTTTGAGCCTAAAGATCATATCTCCAAAACAAAAAATTTATAAATATTGTTGGTGGCTTTTATATCTAATATCTTGTGGATCCTCTGTATTCAGCATCTTATTAATAAGCATCATGATTATAAAAATAAAATCTTTTTGTTTTTTTTGTTTACTTTCTGCAATTTTATCTTTCTCTATTTTTATTCTCACTATCATTGGAGCAAGGTTTGATAATAGAGAAACTATGTTTTATAGAGGTTTAATTATTGCTTTTACCGTTTTAATGGGAGGATTAATTTGGTCTAATCAAGTTGATCCCTCAAGAGCAAACGAAATTAACTTTTCTAATGAAAGAGTATCTCCCCCAATTACAACTGTTAGTTCAAAACAAAAAATTAATTTCGCAAAGTTTCTGAGAGATAATAATGTCGTTATGTATAGTGCATATTGGTGCCCACATTGTAATGATCAGAAGCAACTTTTTGGGAAAAAAGCAGTTGATGAATTACTGATTGTTGAATGTGCAAAAGATGGTAAAGATAACAACTATAAGCTTTGTCAGGAAAAAGAAATTGAAGGATTTCCCTCTTGGGAAATAAATAATCAAATATTAAGTGGCACGATTAGTTTAAATGAACTGGCTGAAATGACTAGCTATAATGGAGATATCAATTTTGAATAGGACTTTTTTTAATTGATTGATTTATTTCTTGATTTGAGTGACATTTCCATAAATTATTTTTATATGGATGATCAATTCTATAATGCCCCCCCCTACTTTCCTCTCTAAAAAGACAAGCCTCCAATAAAAGTCTGGTAGTAATTTGTCTATTTTGTAAATCGATTAACAAATTAAGTGCTCTTCTATGTTGTTCTCCCAAGGATAATTTTTGATCAAACTCAACTCGCTTAACAATATCTAGAAGAGAGTTATCAATAAAAGCAGATTTATTCTTATCCAAATCATAAGAAAATAATTCCATTGTATTTTTAGAACGCGATACACCAATATTTTTCCAACAAGACTTTCTCAAGCCTTCAATATGAATTGAGATCTTTCTAAATAAATCTTTATCAACATCATCTAGTTGAATACTCTTATTCATACGTTCGATAGATTTAGTTGGACTCCAATCTAATATTATTGATGACATTTTTTTAGCAAAGACAAGACATTCCATTAATGAATTACTTGCTAATCTATTAGCCCCATGAACTCCTGTTGAAGCAACCTCACCAACTGCATATAAGTTTTTAATAGTTGTTAAAGCATTAAGATCTGTATACACTCCACCCATCCAATAGTGTGCAGCAGGAGCGACAGGAATTACTTCATTTAATGGATTTACACCATATTCTTGGCATCTATTTAATATCGTCGGAAATCTTTTAACAATTTTATCTGGATCAATAAATCGTAAATCTAAACCAACATGATCAGAATCATGCTTAATCATATTATCTATGATGGCTCTGCTAACTTGATCTCTTGAGGATAATTCTTTATCTTTTAAATGATCAACTGGACTATTTCCATATTTATCAATTAAGACAGCTCCTTCTCCCCTTAAAGCTTCAGAAATCAAAAAACAGGGGGCTCCGTAAAACTTTAAGGCAGTGGGATGAAACTGTATAAATTCTAAATCTTGAATCAACGCACCTGCTTTCCAGGCAAGTGAAATACCCTCTCCAGCTGACTGAGATGGATTTGTTGTATTTGTAAACAAATGTCCACCTCCACCTGTTGCTAATACAACTGCTCTAGACGAAATCCAATACAAATTTGATCCATCCAATACTTGTACTCCTCTACAGATTTTATCTTCGACAAGTAATTCTGTTACCCTAACACCTCTACAATGCAAAATATTTTTTTTAGATTCAACATGATCTTCGAGAACTTCAACAAGAGCTCTTCCAGTTCTATCTTTTACATGTAGTACTCTTCTGCAAGAATGAGCCGCTTCTAAAGTTGTTGATAATTGATCTAAATTTTTATCAAAAGTCATTCCTAGCCTTTGTAAATCTTCCACACAACTTGGGGCTTCTCTGACTAACATCTCAACAGCTTTAATATCACATAATCCATCTCCGGCTTTTAATGTATCATCAATATGCAATTCAAAGGAATCATCCGGTCTTATAACAGAGGCTATACCACCTTGAGCCCATCTACTTGAAGAGACCTTACTAGTATTTCTATTTAACAATAGAACATTTAAATTTTCTGGTAATTCTAAAGAGGCCATTAAACCTGCCGCTCCAGCACCGATAACAATGACATCCCAATTATTAAATTCAATCAGTTTTTGGGAGAATGGGGGCCTTAACATTAAACCAATCCACTTAAGTTTGGCTGAATTATTGCAAGAAAAATAAAAATACCATCTACTATTAATGTAGTTTGTAAAACATAGCTAGATACTAATGCAGATCTACCATTAGAAGTATTTATAGAGGAATATCCAGCAATTTTTTTGGAAAGCAACCATAAAGAAAAACCAATAATTAAGATAATAGATAAAGGCTTAATACTAATAAGATTTTCAGAGGTTTTTTGGAGTATTAAAGGAGCAATTTCAGAATCAGCATTGATGACATCCATCCATCTATCCATTAAACCAGTAAAAAATATAGTTAAGTCAGTTATTGCAGTTCCAAACAAGGATGATATATAAAAGCTTGATCCTATCTTCCACTTTGTCCCTAATCCAATGAGAGCTAGTGGGAAAGCCACCGCCTCAACAGGAATATGAAGGATAGGATGAGCACTCAACCAACCCCAAAATAGTGACCCACCAAGCCAGCTGCCTGCAACACCTAATAATAATGATCCAATGATAAAGTATTTTTTTGAGGGCTCACTAGACAAAAATATACCTGCCGCCAAGATAAAAAATGTAAATAATAGAGCACTATTAGGTTGAAATCTCACCCAAGGTGCTTGCAAAAATATAGGTAATATCACAAAGAAAGATGACCAAAATCTTAAAGTTGTTGCTTTAGTAAGATAAGTACCTTCAACTATATGAACATCTTCAATAAACATCGATTTATAATGATCTTCTTTAATCAAATTTTTAGAGATGACTTCTTTCAATGAATTAATAATGAAAAGTGATACTTTTTTAGTTTTGACCTAAATTAAATAAAATATGTGGTTAATATTTCATATAACTAAAACTGAAAAAATCAAAACTTATTAAATATACTAAAAGCATTTAATGGGCTTTGAGTCTTTTAAAGGTTTAGAATAAGAATATTACAGCAATCTAGCATTTGTACTGTGTTGCAAGAAACTAATTATTTAGAAAATTCAAATGATGTATTAATTACAGAAAATAGTCATAAAATAAACCCGGCAGTAATAGATAGTATTGAAAATAACTCAATAGCAGATGAAGTAGGGTTCGAATCTGGTGATGCTATTTTAAGCATCAATGGTATTAAGCCTAGAGATTTAATTGACTACCAAATATTAATAAGTGATGAAATTTTAGAAATATCAGTTTTAGATAAAAATAATGAAATTCATAATATCACAATTGAAAAAGATCAAGATTCAAGCTTAGGAATAAATTTTAAGGAGGCTTTATTTGATTCTCTGAAAGAATGTAATAATCAATGTCCATTTTGTTTTATTGATCAACAACCCTCCGGCAAGAGAAAAAGCTTATATCTTAAAGATGATGATTATAGATTAAGCTTTTTATATGGTTCATACTTAACGTTAACTAATCTGAAGGAAACAGATTGGAAAAGAATATCTACCCAAAATCTTTCTCCTCTCTTCATATCTGTTCATGCAACTAATCCTGACATAAGAGAACAACTACTAAAAAACAAAAATGCTAGAGAAATTTTAAATCATATAAAGTGGTTTGAAAAAAACTCAATACAAATTCATGCACAAATAGTTGTTTGTCCAAAAATAAATGATAATGAAATACTTGAAAAATCCATTTTAGATCTCTCACGGTTTTGGTCTAAAGAAAAACAAACAGTATTATCTGTAGCTATTGTTCCTGTAGGTTTGACAAGATTTAGACCTGAGAATGATGGATTAATAGCTATTAATAAATGTTATGCAAAAAAAATAATTTCCCAAGTAGAAAATATCCAGGAAATTATGCAAAAAAAACTTGGGACAAGATTCTGTTGGTTATCTGATGAATGGTACTTGATTGCAGGTGAAAAATTACCTACATATAAAACTTATGAGAATATGCCACAAGAATCTAATGGTGTGGGAACAATTCGTGCCTTTTTAAAAATGTTAGATGCAGAGACAAAATCTTTACCAAAAAAATTAGCAAAAAAGAGAAATGTAAGTTGGATAGTTGGCAAATTAGTTTATGAAGCTCTTATTCCAACTCAACATAAATTAAATCAAATAGAAAACTTAAAAATTAATCTTTATGGATTACCAAGCAAATATTGGGGGCAAGAACAAGTAGTTACTGGACTTTTAACTGGAGAAGACTTGATTTTAGGTTTAAAGGATAAAGCCCTTGGAGATGCAATTTATATACCTTCGATGATGTTAAAGATAGGTAGTGATCTTTTTTTAGATGATAAAAAAATAGAAGATGTAGAAAAAGAATTAAGTACTAAAATTCACGTTGTATATGAAGCAAATGATATTATTAAGGATCTAGTTGGACAAGTTCTGGTAAAAATTTAGTTAATCATGTTTAAAACTTTAATTAATTTTTTTTTAATAATTCCTGCTTTCTTAATAATACCTACCAAAAGCATCGGTCAAGTTGAGAGATTAGAGGGAGAAACATCAGTAAAAAAATTACTAAAACAAAGATTAATTAGGTTTGAGGATATTCCAAATATCGTATCTGAAAGCAATTTAGAACTAAAATCTTTAAGAAAAATAGTACAATCATCCTATTTTGAGTTATCAAGCAAAATATCCCAAAGATATCCCAAGCTAAATATAACTGCTAACGGTCTACCTCAATATCTTTACTCAGAGAGTTTTAATAACTATACAAATAACACTAAAACATCTCAATATCAAATTAATCCATCTCTTAATTTAAGATGGGATATCATAGATCCTCAAAGAGGACTTGAGATAACATCTTTTAAAAATAGATATGAAATAGCCAGAAATAACTATAAAATTAAAAAACAAGATTTAATTCAAGAGGCAAAATCTCGATACCATAAATATCAAAAATCAATACAAGATGAAAAAAATGCTCAAATAGCCGTTGAATTATCTAAAAAAAGCTTAGAAGATGCGAACTCTAAATTAGAAGTTGGTATAGGCACAAAATTTGAAGTATTAGAAGCTAATTCTCAGCTAGAGAGAGATATACAGCTTCTTAAAGAAAAGACTATTGCTAAAGAAATAAATTTAATATCATTAAAAGAAATTTTTAATATTGATCTTGAAGAAAACTTGACTATCGAAAAGGAACAAAAATTAATTGGATTTTGGTTCCACCCCCTAGAAAAAATTATAAATAGTGGTTTAAGTAATAGTTATTCATTAAAAAATTTAACTATTCAAGATGCAATAAAAAGAAATCAAGCTCAAAGCTTTAAGAATGCAAATTTACCGATTATTTATATTAGTAATAGTCTTTCAAGTTCATTTTCTAAAGGAAGCGCTCTTACTGAAAAGATCAATTCTGATAGATCCTCTACTACATATTCCAATACAATAAGTCTAAACTTAACTTGGAATTTTTTTAATGCAGGTCAAAATTATAATTCTTTTAAAGCCAAAAAAGCAGAAGCTGAATCTGAAAAGTTAAAGTTTCTAAATCTAGAGAATGTAATTAGAACAAATATTAGTGAGGCATATTTAAATTTATTAAAAAATAAAGATAAATTAATTTCCACTAAACAAGAGATTCTTGCGAGTAAAGAGGCATTAAGGTTAGCAAGATTACGTTACGATGTGGGAATATCTACTTTAAAAGATGTTTTAATCAGACAAAAAGAACTAACTCTGTCTCAGTCAAAAAATATTGATGCAATTTACAATTACAATATCAATTTAGATAAATTAGAAAGGCTAACTTTTCTTCTAAAAAATAAAGATTGTAATATTGACATTAATACAAAAGAAGATTTTAAATATTCCATTTGCGATTATTAAATGCATAATAAAGGAATGAATAATTCATTAAATCAATTAAACGAAAAACAATTAAATGAATTAAATAATCTGTTTAATTCTATAAGTGATAGACAGCTTAAAGATTTTGGTAATATTACTGCTAGTAATAAAGCAGATGGTTCACTTATTACAAGTTGCGACATATGGAGTGATCAAACGATTGTAGAAGGTCTTTCAAGAATTGCGCCAAATGAAGGAGTTCTTAGTGAAGAAGGAGACAAAATTGTTCCTCAAAATGATGCATATTGGGTAGTAGATCCTTTGGATGGCACAACAAATTTTGCTGCAGGTATACCATACTGGTCTATTTCAATAGCAAGATTTGTACAAGGTAAACCACAAGCCTCATTTCTTATAATTCCAACATTAGAGAAGAAATTTCTAGCAATCAAAGGAGAAGGAGTTTGGATGAATGATAAAAAAATTACTAGAAGTAATAATGATCAAAGAAGCCAATGTGTTTCTTTATGTAGTAGATCTATAAAAATCCTTCAGAAAAAACCTAACGAAATTTTTCCTGGAAAAATAAGGCTTCTAGGTGTATCAAGTCTAAATCTAACAAGTGTTGCTATGGGACAAACATTTGGAGCGATTGAATCAACTCCTAAGATATGGGATATCGCAGCAGCATGGTTAATCCTTGAAGAATTAAATTGTAAAATTGATTGGTTAGATATCAATCCCAATAACTTAGATGCAGGAATGGATCTAACAAATGTAAATTTTCCTCTAATAGCTGGAAGGACAGAAGGAAATATAAAAGATTTAAAGGAGTGGGGAAATCTTCTTATAAAGTAAATTTAAAAAAGATATATCACTTGCAAAATATACTTTTTAGTTAAAATAAAAAAGAAATAATTTAAATATTTGAAGAGAATTAATATGCAACACGGCACAAAATGGATTCTCAAGAGTTTATGGGGTGCTTGTGAAAGATGGAGTAAATCAGATTGTATAGATTTAAGTGCTGCATTTGCTTATTATGCCTTACAATCTTTTTTCCCAATTTTGCTAATATCTTTATCAGTTGCATCTTGGTTCCTTGGTAAACAAGAAGGCTTAGATGAGCAAATAATTGAGGTTGCATCACAGATTTTACCGCCATCAGTCGTAGAACTTGTAGAGACAACTCTATTTAAATTAATTGATCAAGGCTTTGGAGCAGGTATACTAGGCGCAATGTTTTTATTATTCACGGCAGGGAATGCTTATTTGTCGTTGCAAAGAGGTTCAGAAAGACTATGGGAAGATGCTTTACCTACAAAAAAGAGTTATTTACCATGGCAAGAACAAGCATCAAAGTTTCTAAGAAATAGAGTAGAAGCATTTTTAATAGTATTCTTTATTGGTTTTCTTATGGTTTTGGATCAAATAAGTGCTAATTTAAGAATGATTCCTGGGGAAGTCTTAAAAGATATAACTAATTCAAGTAATTGGCTATCAGAAATTGTTTTAAGATTGCCTGTTCTTCAAGTAGGGCAATTTGCAGTACCATTAATTGGTTTCTCTTTAATGGCTTTACTATTGCAAGCCCTTTTACCAAGCAGAAAAGTGCCTTTAAAGCCATTAATCCCTGGAGCAATATTGATAGGTATTTTACTAACAACTTTAAATTTGGCGGTGAGTAAGAGTATCTTATCCCTGGGGGTGAGATTCCAAGCATATGGATTTATAGGTGGGTTTTTAGTCTTAACTTTATGGGTTTGGCTTTTAGGTGTAATAATATACTTTGGTCAATGCTGGAGTGTAGTTATTGCGAGTATGTCCATAGTTGAAATGCAGAGAAACAAATATAGGAAACAATTTCTTAGATAGGATAATATATTTCAATGAACAAAAGTATAGTCACTTATAGTATTATTTCTTTTTTAATAATTTTCTTTTTTGGCTTTAACGTCTTATTTAGTTTATTGGGAAATATTTTAATACTATTATTTCTAACTCCAATATTATTGATAGCAATAGCTTTTTTAGGATTTAACTCTTTTAAATCAAAATTTAAAGTTTGTACAAATTGTGGCACAACGATTTTAAGTGGTGGCGAAAATTGCCTATACTGTGGATCAAGTTTTAGTGATATTCAAAATAATAATTATCACTCTGAAAATGCTAGTAGTGAAACTATTGAAATTGACGCCGAAGAAATAAATTAAATTTATTGAAATTAAAGTATAAATATTAACCGAACCCGATTTGTCTAAGAATACTCTGTCCAGTAATTAATTCAGTTCCTAAACCAATTAGTATACCCATCATTGCTAAACGGCCATTCCAGGTCTCTGCGAAATTTACGAATCCAAATCTTGTTTGATTTTCCTCATTCATGACATTACCCTTTTTAATTATTTTAGCGTCTTATTGATAAATACATGAATTAAAATTATTTTTTATTTAATGTGTTTGCTTCCATCAACAGGTTTATACTCATCGCCAGTGAGTTCTTCATATATGATTGCAGGTAAGCCTGTCTCAAACATTGTTTGTAAGGCTTCCTTTAAAAAAGGATTCCAGCCACCAGTACTAACTTTGCCATGTCTAACGGTCCAATCCCATGTCCCCTGTAAATCTCTAGGAATTCTTCCCTCTCTATCTCTACGAGCGACTAAATCTAAAGATTCTACTAAACCAACAACCACAGGATTTTTGCCATATGATGGCGTTAAACTTAACTCTAATCTTACAGGATCTTCTTTTAACATCTTCAATCTAAATCTAGGCGGTAGCTTTAGAGTCCTTATCACAGAAGCAACTATTTTTGTTCTTTGTTCCAATTTGTTCTCCTTTTAGAAAATACAGAAAAGTTAGTCAGGAGTTGTCCCTTTCTCCACTGTAGAATCACTATCATTAGAGAATCTTACAGTTAATAGTTCCTCATCTGTTATGTTTCCAGCTTTATCAAGTAATTCAGGATGAATAGTATATCTTTTTTGTTTGTTGGGTATGTATGTATTTTTTTTATCTTTATCATACGCAGTCCATCCATTTGACATTACAGTAAAAGCTTTCCAAATAAGAAAAAAAAGTGCTGCTGAATAAATTAAGGGGAATAAAATGGTCATTTGGATTTTATAGTATTTCTATTGTAAATCTATGTTAGCCATAATAGTTAGAAAAAATAAGAAATTCGCTAAATTTAATTAATTAGTTATTTTGAGTATTATAAAATAAAAACCCAAAAAGAAAATCTCAAGTTTTTATTATAATTAAAAATTATGTTTTATTTGGCAAAAAAAAAGTATACGACCAGTAAGCTCTTATGTATTTTTCTAGTAATACTAGGCTTTTCATTAAATACTAAGTCATTTTCTTCCACATACAGAAAAAGAATTGATAATTCATTGATTGCAAATGATAAATCTTTCATAACAAAAGCCATTGAAAAGTCTGGTCCTGCTGTAGTAACTATTGATACTCAGAGACTAATAAAATCGAATGCTATTTCAAAAAATTCACAAATACTATTAGATCCTTATTTTGAAAGATTTTTTGGTTTAAGAATACCTTATGAATCTCAAGAAAGGATAGAGCAAGGGCAAGGTAGTGGTGTAATAATCGATAATGGCATAGTGCTTACCAATGCACATGTAGTTAATCAATCTGAAAAATTAATTGTAGGTTTAAAAGATGGTAGAAAATTCTCTGGAAAAGTTTTAGGTCAAGATACGCTTACAGACTTAGCAGTAATTCAACTAAAAGGAAAAGGACCATGGCCTAAAGCTAGTTTAGGGAATTCTGATGAAATCAAAGTTGGAGACTGGGCAATTGCGGTAGGTAATCCCTATGGCTTAGAAAACACAGTAACCCTTGGAATAATTAGCAATCTCAATCGAAATGTTTCCCAATTAGGTATTTATGATAAAAAGATTGACCTTATTCAAACTGATGCAGCTATTAATCCTGGCAACTCAGGAGGTCCCTTACTTAATAGCAGAGGAGAAGTAATTGGTATAAATACATTAATTAGATCTGGACCAGGAGCTGGACTAAGTTTCGCTATCCCTATAAATAAAGTTAAAACAATAGTGAATGAATTACTAATAAACGGTAAAGTAATTCATCCTATGATAGGTATCAGTCTTATAAATGAGACTTCATTAGATACCAATAATTTAAAAGTTAAAGTTGGGTATGTGGTACCTAAAAGTCCTGCTGCTAAAAGCGGCATTTTGGTTAATGATATTATTCTTAAAGTAGAAAAAGAATATATATACAAATCATCAGATGTTGTTGATGCTATAAGTAAAAACGGTATAAATAAATTTGCAAATATCTTAATCGAAAGAAATAATAAATTAATTAATGTTAATGTAAAGCCAATTGATATTAGAGATCTAGCTAAAAATAAATAATTTCATCTTTCATGATCCTTAAGTATTTCTACACATTTAGAGATGCATTTGCCATCTGAAATATCACAAGAAGAAATACATTCAAAATAATTATCAATCTTATCAACATGTAAATTATTCAAGCTAGAAAAATCATCCTTTTCTTTATACATTTTACTTATTTGAAATAGGTAGTAATAAGATTAAACAAAGAGTAAGAATAATGTAAAGACAAATGAGTGATCTTGCCTATTTAAATGTAAAGATTTTTTAAAAAAATTGATTTTAAATATACAGAATAAGGATTAATACTTATTAATTATTATTGTTATTCTTACTCTTTTTTTCCAAATAATATTCATAATCACCCTCAAAGGATTTAAAATTAGAATTTTTAATCTCAACAATTCTATTTGCTACTTTTGTTATAAAAAATCTATCATGCGAAATAATCAAAACTGTGCCTTTATAGGAATTTAAAGCAAGCTCTAAATTTACCTTGGATTGAAGATCAAGATGATTAGTTGGTTCATCAAGAAGTAAAAAATTACTTGGCTTCAAAATTATTAATGCCATAGCTAACCTCGCTTTCTCACCTCCACTCAGTTGATTAACCTTTTTAAAAACAGTTTCCTTATAAAACCCAAATCCACCTAAAAATGTTCTAACTTTTTTTTGTGGCCAATCTGGTACCATTTCAAAAATTAAATCAATAATAATTTTTTCTGGGTCAAGTGCCTCAGATTGATTTTGCTCATAATAACTAGTAATTAGATTATGCTTACATAAATGTATTTCTCCAATCTCAGGATTAATTTGATGCATTATTAACTTAAATAATGTAGATTTACCAACACCATTAGGACCTAAAATAGCAACTTTTTCTCCACTATTAATCTTAAGATTTGATTCAAAAAAAATTATCTTATCAGAGAATGAATGACATAAATTTTTAATTTCTAATACTGATTTTCCTGAAGGCTTACATTCTGGAAATTTAAAAATAGGACTCTTTTTCTTCTTCAAAACATTATCAACTTGTTTAATCTTACTAATTTGTTTTTCTCTACTCTTAGCTTGAGTACTTCTTGTAGCACTTGCTCTAAATCTATCGATATATCTTTGTTGGATTTCAAGTTCTTTTTTTTGTAATTGATATGTTTTATTTTGTAATTGTTCGTCTAATAATTTTTGTTCAATAAAAAAGGAGTAATTTCCGTTATAGGTTTTAGAAATACCGTTTTCTACAAAGACAATTTTTTTGCATATCTTATCTATAAAATAGCGGTCATGACTGATCACTATAATTGATGTTTTTAGAGGTAATAAATATTCTTCCAGCCAGCCAATAGTATCTAAATCAAGATGATTAGTTGGCTCATCAAGTAATAGTAAATCTGGTTGTAATAACATTATTTTTCCCAATGCAATTTTCATTTGCCAACCACATGAAAAACTTGAAACTAACTCAGCAGCTTCCCCTTGAGAGAAACCAAGTATTGGCAGAATCTTATCAACTTTTGCTGGTATTAAATAACCACCTAAATCTTCAAACTTTCTCTGATAATTTCCTATCTTATTAATTAAAGTATTCAATTTGTCTTGACTTATTTTATCTTTTTTATTAATCATCTCTGCTTCCAGTGTATTTATTTTCTGACTAATTAATTGAATTTCTTCAAATGCACTGATCAATTCATCTCTAACAGAATTATTCATATTCAAATTAAATTCCTGCGTTAAATAAGAAATTCTAAGATTACCCTCTTTGATAATTGAACCACTTGTTTGCTCTTCTTCACCGGTTAAGATTTTTAATTGGGTTGTTTTACCTGCACCATTAGCACCAATTAAACCAATCTTTTCGCCTTTTTTAATTTCCCAATTTATATTTTTCAATACTAAATCAGTTGCATAAATTTTAGTTATATTTTCTAGTCTTAACACTTTAAAAATTAATTTAAATAAAAAGGTACTTTGCTTCCAAAAAATAATTTGTGGAATAAAATTATGATATGAAGAGAATAGAACAAATTGTGGCTATTTTCATAGCAGCAGGATTATCAATACCAAGTTATTGGTTCTTCTGGACTTTAGCTGGAGGAGGAGGTTATGAAAAAAGAGTAAAGCCAGTTATAGAAAATAATTTACCAAAAAAATCAAAGTCCTCCTCTAACTTTTATAAGCCATAATTTTGTTTGAATATCATCTAAAGTACTTAAATGTTCTATCACCTCCTCTTTTGATACTTTAATATTTAAATCCTCACCTATCTTGCAAATTTCTTCTAAAGCAGATTTAGGATTTGTTAAAGCCGTACGAAATAAGCTTTGTTTTTTCTCCTTATCCTCTGAAATAATCTTATAAAGCTTTTCTGCATTGTTCTTCATTGAATAAAATAAAGTATCTTATTAATAGGATATTATTTACGCTACATTTTGTGTGCTATTTGTATTAAAAAATAAATCACTTTCAGATTCTCTCATTTCTTTAGCTGATGCATCTTCCATACTTCTTGCGTCAAGACACAGAACTTTTCTTAACTTCGCAAAGTTTGCAGCGTGAGATAATCTTCCATCTTGCTTCGCATTAAATTCAGATTTTTGAAGGATTTGATGTAAATGTGTCAATAAGTATGGACTAATCACAGCTGAAACTAGAACATCGCTACTTGGCTTAAGTGGCTTTTTTGCATTTGACAACCTTTTTTTTCTTTGGCTAATAATTATGCCTTTCTTAGAATTTACCTTTGCTGAATTTTTCATGATCAAATGATTAAAAAAAGCAATTAATATAATTACTTCTATTATACACAAAGATACTATCCTTGACTCACTGTGTATACTTATAAGTAACAGTTATGATTTGTTATTCATGGCCACGAGGCAAAATTCAACGAATGGGAAGCCTAAGTCTCCAAGAATTCAAGTTGTTCTTCCAGAATCCTTATGTAAACAATTAGCAGATTTAGCATATGAAGAATCTAGAACTATAAGTAATATGGCAAAAGTCTTAATTCAACAAGGAATAAACAACCATATAAATAAAACAACTGATTTGTATAAATCAAATATAAATAATGATACAAATACTTTTAGAGAGAAGTTAGAGCAACAAAATATTAAGAGGCTTAAAGGCCCACCTAAAAGAATACGTTATTTTAAAAATCTAGATAATTAATTTTAGGTTTGAGGTAATTTTTGGAGAGCTTCCATTGAACCCATTACAACTAACACATTACCTCTCTCTAGTATATATTTTGCAGGTGGATTAACCGTTAGATTATCAGCAGGACCTGCAGCTAATACATTAACAAGAAAATTTTTTCTTAGATTTAGATCCCTCAAAGATCTGCCTATAAAATCTTCCGGGACTGTTATTTCATCTATGCCTGTTTGATTATCTAATGCTAATCTCTCAATGAGATTAGGTCTTACTAGCTCCAAGCCTAACCTTTCTCCTTGCATCCTTGAGGGGAAAACAACTTTATCAGCACCAACTCTTATTAACATCTTTTCGTGTAAATCACTTGTAGCTCTAGCAATAACTTTTTTTACTTTTGTGCCATCACTATCTTTGGCAATTAAAGTTGTTGTAATACTTGCTTCTATAGGCTCACTTATTCCTACAACTAATGTATTCATTTCCAATATTCCAGATTCCTTCATAGACTCTTCATCAGTACAATCTACTACTCTCGCTTCAATAGTAGGCTCTAACTGTCTTAGATCATCAATAGCCTTTTCTGAATAATCAGCAGCTAATACATCTGCACCATTACTAATAAGCTCTCGACAAACCGCCGTTCCGAACCTTCCGACTCCAACAACTGCGAATGTTAGGTCTTCATTTCCTTTTTGAGGAGACCATTGCCACCAGTCAGCCATAATAAAATTCAGTAATTGCTAAACATAAAGATCAGCTTTAGGGTAACCAATACGTTTTTGTTTGTTTATTCTACTCTTATAAAGAGCCTCCCAAATAGCGCTCAAAAATAAAAGTATTCCAAGTCTCCCCACAAACATTCCAACAATAAGAATCAATTGACCAAAATGATTAAGTTTAATTGTTAGTCCTATATCAAATCCCACTGTTGCAAAAGCTGAAATACAAGTAAAAAGCATCTCTAAAAATGTAAATTTTTCTTTGTTAATAAATGTATTTGTTGTACTTAACAACATTGCCATTAATAAAACGAATAATAATGAACCAACTGTTATACCAACAGCTTTTAATACTACTTTATCTGAAATTAATCGATTACTAATAATTACATCCTTTTGCCCTCGCAAAGTGGATCTAGTCGCCGCCATTAATGCAATAAAAGTTGTTGTTTTAATTCCACCACCAGTTCCTCCGGTACTTGCACCTATAAACATTAATGTCATCAAAAGTAGAATGCCAGTATCTGAAATTGTATTTAAGGATATTGGATAATTTGTAAAGCCAGCAGTTCTTGCGCTTACTGTCTCAAATAAAGAGGCTAATATTCTCTCTCCGAAATTTAAATCAGCAAAGAATTGGCCCTTCAATAGTGATTCCGTAATTAAGAAACCAAAAGAGCCAAAAATTATTAAATTTAAAGTAGTTCTCAGTACCAACTTACTGTGCAAATTTAGTTTTTTATAGCTCAAATTTTTTCTATTATTCCAAATATCATCTATGACTCTCCACCCAATTCCCCCAAGAATTATTAAAAAAATAAATACAAAATTTACTAGGAAATTTGTTCTGTATGCGTATACACTAGATGACCATAATGAGAAACCTGCGTTGTTATAAGCGGAAATACTATGAAATATTGAGGCCCATAGTCTTTCCCAATTATTTGAAATATCAATAAAACCAAAACAAAATAAAATAAAAGAACCTGAAGAAATTATTATTGCAGCAGTAATAGTAATACTTTTGAAGGTTCTTCCAATACCTCCCACTCCAAACTCATCAAGAGTATTCCCTTTGTCTAATCTTGTTCTTAACTTTGCACCTTTAACTACAAAGCCTTGAAGAAAAGTAGTGATTGCCATCAGTCCTAAACCTCCAGACAAAAGCATAAATGCTAAAAATATTTGTCCTAAAACTGTTAAATCTTTTCCGATATCAATTACTGTTAAACCAGTTACAGTGATTGCTGATGTAGAAGTAAAAAATGCCTCCCAAATACCAACATCACTACTAGAACACAAAGGTGAACTCAGTATTAAAGTTCCTAAGCAAATAATTATAAGACCAGTAATTATAGTGAACTGAGGTACGGTCAGCTTTTTATAGGAATCTTTTAATTTATTGATAAAAATATTAAATTTCACTTTGTAAAAATAATTAACCGTAATTGATGATAATCAAAGCAGGAATGATTATAGACATAATAATAGTCAATCCAATTCCATATTTTGCTATGTCAAAAAATTTATATCGCCCTGGGCCATAAACCATCAAATTTGTTTGATATCCCATTGGAGTTAAAAAAGATTGACTCGCAGCAAATAAAACAGTAAGAATTATTGCATTTGGCGAAATACCGAGATTTGGTGAAAATTGAATTGCAACAGGCAAAATCAATGCTACTGAAGCAGCATTACTAAGAAATTGCGTAATGATCACAGTAAATATAAAAATTACTAGTAAAGCGAAATACAAAGAAAGTCCTGCCAATATAAAATTTAAATTTAAAACAATTAAATCAGCCAATCCTGAAGTTTGAATCGCTACACTAAAACTTGATAATGATCCCAACAATAATAGAACATCTAATCTTATGGATCTTTTAATTTCAGCAGGACGCAAACATCCAAAAACAACCATTGCAATTACAGCTAAAAGTACAGATCCAACGAGGGGAATATTAGTAGCTGATGGCAAAATAATCATCAATAAAGCAATAGCTATAGCTATTGGTTTTTTTCTCAATACAGGCAGATCATCTTCAACTTGATCTAAAACAAGCAAGTCGTTACTGGTTTGCAAGCCCCTAATAGAGTCTAAGGGTGCTTGTATTAACAATACATCTCCAGCTCTAAGAATACACTGCCCAAGCCTCTCTTGAATCGTCTGCTGCCCCCTTCTTAAGGCTAAAACGGTCGCATTATATCTTTGTCTAAATCTTAATTCTTTTAAACTCGCACCTGCTAAAGTTGAGCCGGCAGGAAGTAAAGATTCAAAAGTTTTTGTTCCCTCAGAAGAATCTACAAAATTATCTTTTCTATTTGATTCTCTCTTTTCAGCTAACAAGATAGTCCGCTCTTGTTCTAATCTTAATAAATCTGAACGAGTTACTCTTATTAACAACCTATCATCAGGTTCAATTTTTCTATCAGCTAAAGGAGGAAGAATTGTTTTACCATTTCTCTGTAATTGAATAACATCTACATCAAATCTTCGTTGCAATCTGCTGTTGCGAATTGACTGACCAACCAACTTCGAATCCGGTGGAATAGTTACTTCAGTGCAATAATTGTTTAAATTCACATTATTTGAAAGAGAACTACTTATCCCTCTATCGGGAAGTAAAGAATCAGAAACAATTAATAAATAAGCAGTACCTATTATCCAAACTGGAATACCAATACTGGTAATACTAAATAGTTCTAAAGCTCCATAGCCCAATTGCTCGCTTATATCGCTCACAAGAAGATTGACTGAACTACCTAGAAGAGTAATAGTCCCACCCAGCAATACTGAAAATGATAAGGGTAAAAGTACTTTTGAAGGCGAAATATTTCGTTTTATACACCACCCTTCAGCTAGTGGTAAAAGCGAGGCTACTAATGGAGTATTTGGAACAATTCCTGAAATAGGTGCAACCACTAAAGCTAATAGTGTTATGAATCTCTTAGAGGTCTTAATGCTCTCAGAGGCTAATAATTCCCTCACCCTATCAAAAGAGCCGCTCTTAACTAATGCAGATGAAATTGAAAATAATCCCATCAGTGTGATTAATGAGGGACTACCAAATCCAGCCAGTGCTTTTTGAGGGGATAAAACACCCGTGACTATAAAAATTGCGACGCATAACAAACCTGTTAATTCAGGAACTATCGTATTTTTTATAAATAAAAATATAGATAAACATAAAACTAATACCGTTATAAAGGCTTCAAAGTTTTCATTTAAGAAAATAATTAGATTCATATTTTTAGCGTTTCACTAAATATAGCTTTGAGGGTATAAAAAAAATTTTTTAAATTTATACTCTTTTTACAATATACTCTTAAAAATTGATTTCTTTTCTAAAATCCATGAAGCTGTTGATTTTAAAAATTTATCAATCTTTGGCATTTTAGAAGCATAAATTATTCGTCTAAGATCATATGCTAGTTTTCCTGAGAAAGTTAAACCAATTCCTGACACAGAGGCTTCTCCAATCCCTAAACTAATCATCTCTCCATTATCATTAAACGTAAATGGTAATAATTTTTCATTATTAATTAATAATTTTAAATTTAGAGCAACATGTTCTCCCTGTTGCATAGCGACTTGAGCAGTAACAGGATAAGTATGTTTGCTTGCTATTTGCGATATATCCCCAAGAACGAAAACATTAGGATAATCATTTAATTGAAGATTTTTATTTATTAAAATTTTATTGTTTATTTTTTGAATTTGTTGATTAAATTCTGGTAAATTAGGTTTTATCCCAGCCGTCCAAACAACATCAAAATATGGAAATTTTTCAACTTTATTTAAATTATTAGTTAATAAGATTTCTTCATCAGTAATTTCAATAACTGAGTAATTTTTCATTAAATTAATATTCTTTTTTTCAATACTTTTTTCAGCCTCTTCTTTATTAAAAGTCTTGCTATTATTCAAAATTTCTGATGTTTTCTCTACAATAATGACTTCAAACTTTGATTTATATAAATCATGAACTTTGCAAGCAAGTTCTACTCCAGAGGGACCTGCACCAATAATAAAAATTTTATTACTTTTACCAACAGAAATAGTTTTATCTAAAAGTTTTTTTAGCTTAATTTGATCTTTATTCGTATTAAAAAACGAGCAGTATTCTTTAACTCCTTTAATTGAAAAATCATTTGGAGATGAACCTGTAGCAAGAACTAAATATTCAAATTCAACTTTTAAATTATCTTCAAGAATCAAATAATTTTTATCGAAATCTATAAAATTAACATGATTTCTTATAAAAGTGATTCCAGAATTTGCATATATAGAATCAAAACTTGGATTTACTTCCCAAGATTTAATTTCATCGCTGAAAACTTCGTATAACAAGGGTTTAAATTCAAATTGACTTTTTGAATCAATCACTAATATTGAATAATCAAGATTATATTTTCTTAAATGCAAAGCAGCATTTAGACCCCCAAAACCACTTCCAACTATTACTATTAGTTTTTTTATATTATTCATTTAATAAATATAAATGGACGTTTATGTATTATTAAATTATACGAATATATTTTAATTCGAGTGTGATTTCTTGAAAATTAAAAATTTTACCGAAAAATGGATACCCAACCTATAAAAACAACCAAACATAATTTAGACAAATTTAACGAAGAACTTTTAAATTTAAGCTCTTTAGAAATGCTTGAGTGGGGCTTAAAAAAATTTGAGCATAATTTAGCTTTTACAACAAGTTTTGGTATTCAATCCTCAGTTTTATTACATTTAATACAAAGTTCATCATTAAAAAATGAAGTTAAAATTTTTTGGATAGACACTGGATATTTACCAAAAGAAACTTATTTATATGCCAACACACTCATTAACAAATTATCATTAAACATTACTATTCTTCAAAGCGAAATCTCACCTGCTCATATGGAGGCATTGTATGGCAAACTATGGGAAAGTAATAAAGTAGAAGATATCAATAAATATCACCAAATACGAAAAGTTGATCCTTTAGATAAGGCTTTGAAAAAATATTCTATAAATTGCTGGGGTAGCGGAGTTAGAGCACAACAAACTATAAATAGGGGGAAGATGAAATTTATAGAATTAATTAGAGATACACTCTCTATTAGACCATTACTTGGATGGAGTCAAAAAGATATATTTTATTACATGAAAGAAAAAAATTTACCGCAACATCCTCTTTTTATGCAAGGTTATTCTACCGTTGGAGATTGGCATTCAAGTTCTGCGGAATCATCTAATACCAAAGGTAGATCTACACGTTTTGGTGGCATAAAGCAGGAATGTGGATTGCATGTAAATGATTATCAAATTTAAAATCAACCATGACGAATATTGTTGATTATTTACTCATCGGCAATACTAGACTTCACTGGGCTTTTAATAAAAATTCTTCATATGAATTTTGTCATACGTTAGTAAATGATTCATTACCAAAAAACATCGATTTAAAAAAGTTAATTTGGGCTTCAGTTGGTAAATATCCTACTAATAATTTATTAATCAAAAATCAAGTAACTCTCAAAGATATAAATTTAAAAAATATGCCTCATTCCTTAGGAATTGATAGAGCATTAGTTTGCTTTGCAGCATTAAACATGTTTAAAAAAAATTTAAGCAAAAATTTATTAATAGTTGATTTAGGGACAACTGTATCCATTACAAAAATAAATAATCAAGGAAATATTTTAGGAGGACAATTATTTCCAGGTTTTACCACCCAATTAAAATCTATGGAACAAAGTACTAAAAATCTCGTTTTTCCAAGTAAAATATTTATTCCTAATAATAAATTTGAATTATCAACAATGAATTCTATGCTTACAGGCGTTTATAATTCAATAACAGGAGCTATTAAAAAATCATTTGATAGCGCAAAAGATGTATTAATTCTTTGTGGCGGAGATGCAAATTTAATAGGTAATTCACTCAAAAAAGAAATTAAAAATTTTATACTAGAGCCAAATTTAGTTATGTATGGAATGATATTTCTTGACAAAAAAATAGATTATTCTTGACAAATTAATTCATGATAATTGTAAATCAGTAATAATATGATCAGCCATAATTGCTGCTTTTACCTTCGAATACATTTTCTCAATATTTCCATGTGGATCAATCACATAAGTATTTCTGATCATGCCCATATATTCTTTTCCCATGAATTTCTTTAAACCATAACTCTCATAATCCGATGCAACTTTACAAGGGGCAGAATCTGTTAAAAGTATAAATGGAAGTTCAAATTTATCTATAAACTTTTGATGAGACGAAGCATCATCCTTACTAATTCCTAAAACAATTATATTATTCCTTTTAAAAACATCCCAATTATCTTTAAAATTGCATGCTTCTTTAGTACATCCTGGTGTATTATCCTTCGGATAAAAATAAATTATTACTCTTTTACCTTTAAAATCGCTTAAAGATACTTCTTTTTCAAAAGCATCCTTTAAAGTAAATTGAGGTGCCTTATCACCAATTTTAAGAACCATTGAACATAATAGATAATTATCCGAATAGGTTACCAAAAATTTGGTTATATAAGTTAGGTTGCGTAACACATGTTTCAACTTTAAGTGAATTACAAATTGCCTCAAATCTAACTCAATCAAGAGCAAAATTATTTTTAGAAACCAGATTTTACATGAGAGATGCTTTATCAGCTCTTTTTAACATTAATCCTATGAAGGTACCCTTAACTGCTCTTCCAGGCAAACCTCCAAAATTACCAAATGGTATGGGGCATATAAGCATAAGTCATTGTAAAGATGCTTTTATAATCGGCTGGTATCAAGAAAATATTGGTATTGATATAGAGAGGTCTGATAGAGATTTTAATTATCAAAAATTATCAAAAAAATATTTTCAAGAAGATAATATAAAAAATTGTAATTTGAATAAATATTTAATACTTAAGAAATGGAGTGCTATTGAAGCAGCTATAAAATATGATAGAGGAAAATTATCAAGAGATATAAAGGAGTGGAAATATCAAAAGAATCAAAAAAAAATATGCCACAAAAGTAAAAAGATTAAATTAAATTTAACCCAAGTACCATTCTTAGACTGGACTATTTCAATAGCCTATAAAAACAAAATTTTATATGACTTACCAAAAATAATTTGTAGTAATTTATAAAATAGCAATTTAACAATTTTTATTGTAATCCCAATCACTTTTATTAGGATGCCATATTTTATAACCAATAAGATTATTTGGCATATATGCTTGGAGTAAATCATTTTTTTTATAATTATGAGGATTTTTATAAGTTTTTGATTTATATTTCAAATGATCTGGCACTAATGATAATTTATTTGATTTTACTGTTTCAATAGCATTAAATATATATTTTGTACTATTACTTTTTGGGGAAATTGCCAAAAATATTGATGCTTGCGAAAGAAAATAATAACCCTCTGGATAACCTACCTTCTCAAAAGCCCCATGACATGAATTTACAACTACTATTGCATTAGGGTCAGCTAAACCAATATCTTCACTTGCTGAAATCAATAATCTTCTGAAAATATAATTTGGATCCTCACCTGCTTCAATCATATTTGCTAACCAGTATAGAGTAGCGTCAGGATCAGAACCTCTTATTGACTTAATGAAAGCACTTACTATATCAAAATGATTTTGCCCGTTTTTATCATAAATAATATTTTTATTTTGAATTGAATCTTTTGCAGTAGATAGATTTATTTCTATAGTACTACCTTCTTTTTCAGCTGTAGTATCAATTGCTAATTCTAATGCATTAATTAGATTTCTAGCATCTCCATTTGTAAAGTTTATTAAATGATCAAGTGCTTCTTGAGTAATAATTATATTTTTTTTAACATCAGCATTTTGGTAATAATTAATTACCTTTTCAACTATTTTTTTGAGATCAATTTCGCTTAGTGCAGATAATTTGAAAACTCTTGACCTACTTAATAAAGCTTTATTTACTGCATATGATGGATTTTCTGTAGTTGCGCCAATAAAAATGATAGTACCATTTTCAATTGAGGGTAATAATGCATCTTGCTGGACCGAAGTGAATCTATGGACCTCATCGATAAATAAAATTGTTTTCCTTTCTGATTTTTTCCATCTTTCTTCAGCTAATAAAATTTCATTTCTAAGTTCCTTAACACCAGATAAAACAGCATTTAATTTAATCATTACTGCTCTTGTATATGAAGAAATAATTTCTATTAAAGTTGTTTTTCCCACACCTGGAGGTCCAGAAAAAATTGTATTACCAACCTTATCATTTAATATCGCATTTCGTAGTATGGAATCTTTTGAGAGAATATCTTGCTGTCCATAGAATTCATCTATAAGCTTTGGCCTTAGTCTATCCGCTAATGGTGAAGGCTTTACACTAGGCTGATGATCATCAAATATATTCTCAGATTTCATAAAATCCTAAATTGAAAATTAAGTTATTACCGTAGGCCGATCCATTTTTGTAAGTATTGATATATTTAATAAATTATCTAAGCTTGTTATTAAATCCTGTAACGCCAATTGAGGATTAAGATTAAGTTTCCCATCTGAAATAGATGATTTTTCAAAGTACAACCTTAGAGTAGAGCCCTTAGTTCCAGTACCAGATAATCGCAGTATTATTCTTGAATTATTTTCTAATATTATTCTTAAACCTTGATTAGTGCTAACAGTATTATCTATAGGATCTGTATAAGAGAAATTATCTGCATCTAAAACTAAACTATTAGAAAATTTCTCATTCTTTAAATTAGGTAAAAGTGATTCTAAATTGTCATATATCTGGTTAGCTATTTCAGAGGGTATTGCTTCGTAATCGTGTCTTGAGTAGTAATTCCGACCAAATTTAGACCAATGCTGATTCATTAAATCCATTACTGAGCACTTTTTAGCTGCTAGAATTTGCAACCAAAATAATACTGCCCATAGTCCATCTTTTTCTCTTACATGATTGCTCCCTGTCCCAAAACTTTCTTCACCACAGATAGTGATTTTATCAGAATCTAAAAGATTGCCAAAAAACTTCCAACCTGTAGGAGTCTCATAACAAGGAATATTTAATTCTTTTGCAACACAATCAACTGCCATACTGGTAGGCATTGACCTAGCGACTCCATACATAGCATTTTTGTAACCAGGGATTAGATTCGTATTAGCAGTGATCACTGCTAAACTATCACTTGGATTTACAAAGCAACTTCTACCAAGAATCATATTTCTATCTCCATCACCATCACATGCAGCACCAAAATCAAATATTCTCTTATTAAGAAGTAAATCAGCTAATTTATCTGCATAAGTTAAATTTGGATCTGGATGTAATTTACCAAAATCTGGGAGAGGGGTTGCATTCATTAGGCAATTTTCAGAAAGACCTATTTTGTTGACAAACAATTCCCTTGCATAAGGACCTGTTACAGCATTCATTGCGTCGAAAACTATAGAAAAATCTTTTTTCAAATAATCTCCTATCTGATCTAAATCAAATATTTTTTCCATTAAAGTTGCATATTCTTCAACTCCATCAATTATTTCTACAGTAGTATCTTTTATTTTGAATGATCCTTGATTTGTAAAATCTGGGATTGGATAATCATAAAATTTATAGCCTAACAATGATTGACTACATCTATAAATTTGATTTGTCAGGTTTTCAGGCGCAGGTCCTCCATTTGCAATATTTACTTTAATTCCAAAATCTCCATCTAATCCTCCTGGATTATGACTTGCAGAAAGAATAATCCCTAAAAGAGCATTTCTTTTTCTAATAAGGTTTGAAGCAGCAGGGGTGGATAAGATTCCATCCTTAGCAATAATAATTTTATCAACATTATGTGCAGCACAAATCTGAATTATTTTTTGTATTGCTTTTTTATTACCATATCTACCGTCACCTCCAATTATTAAAGTAGAACCTTCTAAATTCTTAATTTGGAGCAAAACTGACTCTACAAATATTTCCAAATAGTGATGTTCTTGAAATTGTGATGTACTCTTTCTAAGGCCAGAAGTACCTGGTTTCTGATCCTTAAAAGGTTTTTCTATATTGATATATGTGATTTTATCCATGTCAAAATAATTTCTTGCAAATCTAACTAATTTAATGTGGCATTTCGGCAGATCTTAACATTGCTACAAACCATAAAGAACTAATAAATAAAGCGATAATGATGCCGTAATTAATTCCGAATTTTGAAATAGTTATTGGAACTATAAGAGGGAAAGTTAATGCTCCCATTAAAGGAGTAAAAGCAATGAAATTCTTTTTCATTAGTTATTCAAACCATTCAGTTTCAGCATTAGACTTTTCATTAGTATTATCCACAGGTGTATTTCTATCAAATCGCATGGTGATAGATCTGTCTTGCTCACCAGTTGAGTCTATTGCTTTTATTTCATAATTCTGTGAGCCATCACGAAAAGGCACTTGAAGCCTAAATGTACCATCAGATGCTAATGGAACTTTTTCATCCCCAATTGTTAAAGTAGCAGATGGATCGGTAGCACCATAAACAATAAGTTCTGCATCAGCAACTAACCAGAAAGATCTATTTGAGATTCCTACACCTGAATCATTCAATCCTGAAGACCACAATCCAACTCCTGAATCACTCTTATACGAATTAGGGCTAATTGATTGAACATCTTCCATAAATTCTTCAGAACCAACTCTGGAACGCTTTGAATAAGTTGTAGCAGCCTGATATAAACGCTCATGCAAACCATTAGTCTCGCTCACATCTGAATTGGTAATCGCCATATTAGTTTCTGATGATGATTCAAGATTAAAAGGAACAAATTTATCTAAAATTTGTTCAGATGGCTGAGAATTTGGTACATGGCCAGCGGAGGAAAAGGCTAATGACATCCATTTATAACCATATCTATAACCCAGCTCAACTTTGTAATCCCTATCCGGAACTGGAATAGGTAAATACCATTCAGTACTATAACTATCAACTGCGATTTCTCTTAACGTACCTTGATTATAATCTCCATCTTTAACTCCTGTAACATCATAAAGTCTTAAACATAGTTTATTAGCACCTAAAGATTTTGCTTTTTCTCTATCAACTTCAGAAATCTGCCAAAAGACATAAGCCCAATCAGGATCTCTTGGCAAGAATACCAAATTTGTTTTTGCATCTATATTAGTAGGAATTTCTGTTGAATTCTGATTAAGATTATTTTTATCATCTTTTGCTGTTGAAATATTTTTAGAGTTATTCTTTTTAGTCTGATATTTAACAATTAAATCGACCAACTTAGCTTTTGTTTTACGACTATAAAGCGGAACAGATAATTTACTCGCCACTTGTCGTAATTGTCTGAGGGTTAGACTTAGCAATTCATCCTTATTTTTAATCCCTTCAGCCACTTTAAAATCTCCGTTTTTGTTTGGGATCAGTATGTTCTTTTTTTTGCCAAACTGTGTGTAATTTTTCATTGTCGTCAGGATCTACTGACTACTTTTTATTTTTACAAATTCGTCAATTCCTTAAAAACCGTTGATATTACTTACATATTAAAGAATTTTAAAAATATGAAAAACCTAAGAAATTTTTTTGTTTTTTAAAATTTATTACCGTAAAAATATACCTAAAATCAATTATATTTTTTCTTCGGGATCACTATTCCCTGGTATCAGTTTTCTAAAGAAGTTAGAGTAATTAAATCATCTAAATTCAAATCTAAAGCATTCTTCCCTGATTTTTTCGCAAAGTCACTTAATTTTGTAGCAGCTGAATTCATTTGTTCAAACAACAACACAGAGAAACTCTCATCTTTTAATTTTTTTGCTTCACTTTCGCACCATCTTTTCAAAAGGATTTCATTTGGAAATTCCTCACCATCTTTTGATGAAATATCTTTAAAAACCTCTAAGCAGTGTGAAAGTAATTTAAGGTGCAGTTTTTGTAACGTTGAGATATCCAACCTCTCAATTTGATTTACGACTTCTTTCTTAACCGGACTAATAAAAGAATTAAATTGATCAGACATTAAATTTAGATTAAAGGGTAGAAAAAAAAATCAATATTGGGATATCTTTAGTTAAAGTATATATGAGTCTAATCGAAATAAATTTTCTACTCAAACTATGGTTAATGAAAATTTGGTTGATAATATTGTTTCCGAACCGTATAAATATGGTTTTGTAACAGAAATTGAAAGTGAAAAAATTTCTAAGGGCATAAATGAAGATATAGTGCGTCTTATTTCATCAAAAAAAAATGAGCCAGAGTACTTATTAAATTTCAGATTAAATGCATTCAAGAAATGGAAAGAATTACAAGAGCCTGACTGGGCAGATTTAGGTTATGAAAAAATTGATTATCAAGATATAATTTATTACTCCGCTCCCAAACAAAAGGATAAAATAAAAAGTTTAGATGAAGTTGACCCTAAATTATTAGAAACATTTGATAAGCTTGGTATCCCTTTAACAGAACAAAAAAGACTGACTAACGTTGCAGTCGATGCTGTTTTCGACAGTGTTTCAATAGCGACTACATTTAAAGAACAACTTGCAGAGCATGGGGTAATTTTTTGTTCAATAAGTGAAGCAATTAAAGATCATTCTGATCTAATAGAAAAATATCTAGGTTCAGTCATACCAGCATCTGATAATTATTTTGCAGCATTAAATTCAGCAGTATTTAGTGATGGTTCATTTGTATATATTCCAAAAAATGTAACCTGCCCTATGGATTTATCGTCTTACTTCAGAATAAATAGTGGTGATTCAGGTCAATTCGAAAGAACTTTAATAATTGCAGAAGAAGGAAGTTCAGTTAGCTATTTAGAAGGCTGTACTGCGCCGATGTTTGACACAAACACTTTACATGCAGCAGTCGTTGAATTAATCGCTTTAGACGATGCATCAATAAAATATTCAACCGTGCAAAATTGGTATGCTGGTAATGAGCAAGGTGTAGGAGGGATCTTTAATTTTGTTACAAAAAGAGGAAAATGTATTGGTAAAAGGAGCAAAATAAGTTGGTCACAAGTAGAAACAGGTTCAGCTATCACTTGGAAATATCCAAGTTGTATACTAATTGGAGAGGAATCAATAGGTGAATTCTATTCTGTAGCATTAACAAACAATCTTCAACAAGCAGATACTGGAACAAAAATGATTCATATAGGAGCAAAGACTAAGTCAACGATTGTAAGCAAAGGTATTAGTGCAGGTCAATCTTCAAATAGTTATAGAGGCTTAGTTAAAATAGGATCACAAGCTAAAGGAGCAAGGAATTATAGTCAATGTGATTCTATGCTTATAGGAGATAAAGCGGCAGCTAATACATTTCCATATATTCAATCTCAACAACCAAATTCAGAAGTTGAACATGAAGCAAGCACATGTAGAATTTCAGAGGATCAACTTTTTTATTTACAAAGTAGAGGTATAGAATTTGAAGAAGCAGTTTCTATGATGGTAAGTGGTTTTTGTAGAGATGTCTTTAATCAATTACCTATGGAATTTGCGGCAGAAGCCGACAAGTTACTCTCTTTAAAACTAGAAGGTTCAGTTGGTTAACCCATTTTTATCTATACCAAATTTAATGGAAAGAAAAAAAGAAATCAAACAACCGCTTTTAGAGATACGTGATCTTTTTGCATCAACCGAAAACTTAACTATTTTAAAAGGTGTAAATATCAAAATAAATCCAGGAGAAATTCATGCCATCATGGGCAGAAATGGATGTGGTAAAAGCACACTTTCTAAAATAATTGCTGGTCATCCATCATACGAGATAACAAGTGGTCAAATTGAACTGTGTGGAAAAGATATTGAACCTTTGGAACCGGAAGAAAGGGCTCAATCTGGTATTTTTTTAGGATTCCAATATCCCATAGAGATACCAGGAGTTAGTAATTTAGAATTTCTACGAGTAGCAACAAATGCTAGAAGAAAATTCCAGAAAAAAGAAGAATTAGATACATTTGAATTCGAGGAGTTAGTAAAAGAAAAATTGGATATAGTAAAAATGGATTCCGCGTTTTTATCGAGAAGTATTAATCAAGGTTTTTCTGGTGGAGAAAAAAAAAGAAATGAAATCTTGCAGATGGCGTTATTAGAGCCAAAAATTGCGATACTGGATGAAACTGACTCAGGTTTAGATATTGATGCTTTAAGAATTGTTGCCTCTGGAATAAAAAAAATAGCTAATAAAAATTCTGGCATCATTCTAATTACACATTATCAACGATTACTTGATGAAATTAAGCCAGATTTTGTTCATGTAATGGCTGACGGTAAAATAATAAAAACTGGTGATAGTAATCTTGCTTTAGAACTTGAGAAAAATGGATATGACTGGACTGATGAGTTTATTAACAAAAAATAATTGAAATGAATATTATCGAGAGTATTACTAAAAGTGATAAAAATATTTCTGATTACAAATCTAATCTTCAAAAAATAAGTTTAGACAAGTTAAGAGTAAATCCTATCCCAAGTAGTAAAAATGAAATTTGGAGACAAACCAATAAATCCAAATTTTATCGTTTCCTAGACTTTAAATTTAATAATGATTTTTATTATCCTCAAATACCGGGTAACACAAAAAATCATAATATTTGCCGTATTATTATTGGAGAAAACAAGAAGATAAAATTTAAAGAAAAGAAATGGGAAATTAAAGAATTAGAAGAAAAAGAAATCTATAATTTCCTAGAACAAAAAATCATTCAATCAGATACCACGCAAAATTGGAGTAATTTATTAAATCATTTTTTGACAGATAGAAAAAATATTATTGGCTTAAACATTTCTGGCAAAGAAATTCCTTCTTTAGAAATAATTTGTAATTCCATGACTAATTTTTTAAATTCTAAAACATTATTGGTTAACATCGAAGAGGAGACATCAGTTAGTATCTCGCAGATAAATATAGGAGATAAAAATTCAGCATTATCTATTTCAACATATTTTAATATTGGAAAAGAATCAGTTGTTAATCATGGGATTATATCTTTTGGCAACAATAAATCTCATATTATTAACACATTAAATGTTCGGCAGCATAAAAATAGTGAATACATTCTTGGATCATTACAATATGAATATGACTTTGCCAGGCTAGAAATCAATATTAATCAAGTTGAAGGTAATGCAAAAACAAATATCAAAGGTATTCAAATAACAAAAAATAATGAACAAATCTCTACCTATGCCAATATTTCATTTAATGGCCCTAATGGATTTCTAGATCAATTAAATAAATCTCTAGCAAATGATAAGTCACATTCAGTTTTTGAAGGATTAATCATCGTACCTCAAATTGCTCAAAAGACTGACGCATCTCAACTAAGTAGAAATTTACTCTTGTCAAATTATGCAAAAATAGATACTAAACCTCAATTAGAAATAGTTGCAGACGATGTAAAGTGCATGCACGGTGCTACTATTTCTCAGTTAAATGAGGATGAGGTTTTCTATATGAGATCAAGGGGACTCACACTTGAAGAAGCAAGTAAACTACAATTAAGATCTTATTATCAAGAAATTATCTCTTTTTTACCTATATCAAAGGAAAGATGGGATCTTTTAGCATTATTATTAAAAGATAAATAATGAAAACTTTACAAAATTTGAACTTATTAGTGAGAGATGATTTTCCAATATTAGATAAAAATTTTAATAAGAAAGATAAATTAATATATCTTGATCATGCAGCTACTACTCAAAAACCTAAACAAGTTATTAAGAAAATAAATGATTATTACTTAAATTCCAATGCCAATGTTCATAGAGGTGCACATCAGTTAAGCGCAAAGGCCACTGAAGAATTTGAAAATGCAAGATTATCAATTAAAAATTATATTACAGCAAACTCAGAGAAAGAAATCATTTTTACTAGAAATGCCACTGAAGCTATCAATATCGTTGCAAAATCTTGGGGAGAAAAAAACTTAAAAGAAAATGATGAGATTTTGTTATCAATTATGGAACATCACAGTAACATAGTTCCATGGCAGTTAGTTGCAGAAAGAAATAAATGCAAAATTAAATTTACAAAAATTACAAATGAGGGAATTTTAGATATTGAAGACTTTAAAAATAAGCTCAATAAAAATACAAAAATTGTCAGTCTTGTTCACATTAGTAATACATTGGGTTGCTGCAACCCTATTAAGGAAATTACGCAAATTGCTAAAAAAAACGAGTCTTTAGTTTTAGTAGATGCGTGTCAAAGTTTAGCTCATACAGAAGTTGATGTTAAAGATTTAAATATTGACTTTCTTGCTGGTTCAGGTCATAAATTATGCGGACCTACTGGAATAGGTTTCTTATGGTCACGTGAAGAAATACTTAATCAGATGCCCCCTCTTTTTGGAGGTGGTGAAATGATACAAGATGTTTTTGAAGAAAAGAGCACTTGGGCAGATCTTCCTCATAAGTTTGAGGCAGGAACTCCTGCTATAGCTGAAGCGATTGGACTATCAGAAGCACTTAATTATATAAATAAATTAGGACTTAATAATATTCAAAATTATGAAAAAGAACTTACAGAATATTTATTTGAAAAATTGCTTTCAATTAAAGATTTAAATATTATTGGTCCGAATCCAAATCAAGATTTCAATAGAGCTTCATTAGCATCATTTTTCATCAAAAATATACACTCAAATGATATTGCTGAGATACTTGATTCAAAAGGGATTTGTATTAGAAGCGGGCACCATTGTTGCCAGCCACTTCATAAATACTTAAATTTAAATTCCACTGCAAGAGTGAGTATGAATTTTACTACAACAAAAAATGACATTAATATTTTTATTGAAAAACTTAAAGAGACAATAAATTTTCTAAAGATTAATTCTTAGAAGTAAATATATACTTTAAAAATTTTTCAGTTTTTTCTAATACCTTAATTTTATTCTGAGTATTTTTAAAACCATGGCCCTCCTCTTCAAAAAGAATAATTTCAGAATAAATATTTCTTGCTAAAAGTTTTTTATTAAAGTCAATCGAGTCCTGAACATTAATTACTGAATCTTTTTTTCCATGAAAAATAAGAATTGGCTTATTAATCTTTTCTAAATTGTTGTTAGGAGATCTTTCAAAGTATTTTTCTTGATCATTCTCAAAATTCCCCACTAAAGAATTCAAGTAGTTTCTTTCGAACCTATGTGTACTTAAACGCATAGCATTTAAATCAGTAACAGGATATTTACAAAATGCTGCCTTAAAGAGATTAGCCTTATATAAAGCAGTTAAAGCAGTTAATCCGCCCGCACTATTACCTGAAATTACAATTCTGGAAGGATCTATTAATTGTTCCTTCTCCAATGTTTGAGCCAAGGCTATACAATCAGCCGAATCTAATACTCCCCAGAGATTATTTAAACGTTCCCTATATTGCCTACCAAAGCCTGAAGAACCACCATAATTTACTTCTGCAACAAACCATCCTCTAGAAGTCCAATATTGTACTTCTAAGTTAAATGAGCCATTAAATGAAGAGGTAGGCCCACTATGTGCCTTTACAAGCAAAGGAGGTTTATTTTTATTGATTAAATTTGGCTTATAAATCCATGAATGTGTCATCTTATTCCCATAACCCTTAAACCAATAGGATTCTGCTTTTGAAGATGAATTTATAATTTTTGACTTCACTGTATTATAAAAAGTCGACTTTGAAAAATTATCGATATTTATTTCAATTAATTTTTCATGAGAAAATTCATTTGAAGCTAAGCAAATTAATCTATTTGAACTTACATAAAGATCTCTTAAGCAATTAAAAGGTAAATTTATATTTTGATAAAAAGAGCAATCTTTATAATGATCTATCATCCAAGAATCCTTATTTTTAGCTAAACAAAATAAGTTTTTCTCTGAACCTGCAAAAATTGACATCCCAGAGACCCACTGAGGCAAACCATATTCGTAAAATTCTTTTTTAATTTTCTTAATAATGTAAATTTCTCCTGTTTGATTAATCTTCAAAAACAGTAAATTCCACCAACCAGTACTATCTTCTGAACAGATTAATATATTTTTTGAAATCCATAATGGTTGACAAAAAGATACCTGTTTATCAAAATTTATATTTTTATCTTTAAATTTTACTATTTTTTGTAATTGACCAAATGAATTAATACTCCCAAAAAAGAGATTATTACTTTCCCAAGGCATTTTATTCGGATTCCATTCTAACCAAGAAAGCAAAGTCTTATCTTCATTACATCCAAGACAACTGGCAAACCCTTCAAATTTTCTTAAAACTATTAATTCTTGTCTTTCTTTATTTAAATCTATTGAAAAAAGAAAATCTTTCTCATCTTTCTCAAATAAACCCAATAAATTATTTTTATTAGTTATGACAAAACTGCAATCATAATTACAATTTAATGGCTTGGTTAATTGCTTTGCACTTATCAAGCTATTTAGATAATTACCATTATTAACTTCGTTATTCTTAACATCAAAAATCTTGTACCAAAGTGAATTCGTGATCTGATCAATCCAAATTAAGTAAAATTTATCATTATGAAAAAAGCATTTATAAGATTTTCCACCGTATCCGTGAAAATTGCTTTTTATATAAAAACTATCTCCAATTAAATTTTGAGCCTCTATTCCCTTTTGAAGAAAAGGCCGGACAAAAATAGTATTTCTTGTATTCATCCCTGATGATATATTTCCTACCCAAAAAATAAAATTTTTTATTAAAGATAATTGCTTATAAGATTTGACATTAGGATAAACATCTTTACTAGCTAATTTTGTGTAATTATTCATTTATTCTTTGACGATCAGATTTCAAAAAATGTTACTATCTAAATAGTCTAACTATTAATGATTCCATAATAAAATAGTGGCAAATCAATTCTCACAATTAGCAAGAAAATCAAGAAATAATGTCTCTACTACAAAAGTAAATAAAGAGGCAGTAGATAATCCTCCTCTTGAAATTTTTAAATTAGGCAGCAAAACTCTTAGAACAGAAGCTAAACGTATTAGCAAAGTTGATAATCAAATACGAAATTTAGCAAAAGATATGCTTCAAAGTATGTATTCAGCGAAAGGAATTGGTCTTGCAGGTCCACAAGTTGGAATAAGTAAGGAATTATTGGTAATAGATATTAATTTTGAGGATTCAGCCGCAGAACCATTAATTCTAATAAATCCAGAAATAACAGCTTTTGGATCTACACTAAATTCATACGAAGAGGGATGCTTAAGTATTCCTGGGGTTTATTTAAATGTAGTAAGACCATCAACAATAAAATTGAAATTCAGAGATGAAATGGGAAGACCCAGAAAAATGAATGCCGATGGACTATTAGCTAGATGTATTCAACATGAAGTTGATCATCTTAAAGGTATACTTTTTGTAGACAGAGTAACTTCAAAAGAAGATCTTAAAAAGGAATTAATAAAAGAGGGTTATAAAATGAAAGATGTTTCACCTCTGGATTAATTACTCAAAAGTTTGAAATTATGACAAACACTACAATTTTTCAAAAAATTATACAAGGTGAAATACCCTGTGAAAAACTATATGAAGATAAATTATGTATTGCTTTTAATGATATTTCTGCACAAGCGCCAATTCATTATTTAGTGATACCTAAAAAACCTATACCAAGTTTAAGAGATTGCACAGAAATAGATAAAAATCTTTTAGGTCACCTTATATTAGTTGGTCAGAAAATTGCTGAAGATAAAAAACTTTCAAATTGGAGGACCGTTATTAATACTGGAGCTGAATCAGGACAAACTGTATTTCATCTACACATTCACTTTTTAAGCGGAAGAGCAATGTTATGGCCCCCAGGTTAAACTCTCAATAACATAAATTGTGAGCTATAAATATATAAATGATTATTTAAATATGAATACACCTGACACATATACTTCTAAAGATAAAAATATAATTATTAAAAATTGGCAAAATCTTGATGAAGCGCAAAAGCAAACTTTACTAAAAATATGGAAAGTTTTAACTTACAAGTGGCAATTACAAATATTATTTAATCTCCCTTTCCTTGTTTGGTGGGCCCTTGATGTAACTTTTATAAAAGTTCACGAATTTGATATGAAGTTAATCAGCTTCTTAAATCTTCCCGATTGGGCTTCATCAATGATGGGATTTAGCTAATTTATAAATAATATACTAATAACTAGCAATTATTTAAGAAATTTATAAATGACTTCATCTTTAGAAAGTAAATCTAAAATACTATTCCAAATTCAGAAGCTAAGAAAACTTGCACAACCATTTTTTCTTCCCATAGATCAATGTACAGGCTTCCAATTTATCTGGCTTCTTTTCTCACTGCTATTTTGTGTAGGAGGGATTGTATTAGTCAGTTTAACTGGATTAATTAATGTATTCCAAAATGTTCAACCACAACTTTTAGAAAAATATTTTGGAGGAGTTGTTAATACAATTAATTCAATATGGTCAGGCTCATGGGGTGCTTTATTTTCAGGATTATTTCTTGTTGGTTCAGCAAGTTTTTTCAGTTTAAGAATACAGCTAAAAAATAAAAGATGGTTACATTGGTTATTTTTAGGGATTATTGTAATAATGCTTCTGGCTGTAAATGGTATTAATGCAGGTATAGGATTTATAGCAAGAGATCTTACCAATGCTCTTGTAGAGAAACAGCAAGATGGCTTTTATAGAATTCTTGGAATATATGCATGTTGTTTTGTAATAGCAGTGCCAATAAGAGTTTCCCAAATATTTTTCACTTTTAAACTCGGTTTGATTTGGAGGGAATGGCTTTCAAAAAGTCTAGTTAAAGACTATATGACTAATAAGGCTTATTACCAAATCAATCCTAACGATGAAGATCAAACAGATGTTGATAATCCTGATCAAAGGATTACAGAAGACACAAGGGCTTTTACTTATCAGAGCCTAAACTTAACTGTTGGAGTATTTGATGCTTTACTTACATTTTCATTAAATATTTTAATATTGCTTACAATAAGTAAAACACTTACTTTTTCTTTATTTGGTTATGCAGCCTTTGCAACCTCAATATTATTATATGCTGGAAAAAATTTAGTAAAACTTGATTATGACCAGCTTAGATATGAAGCTGATTTTAGATACGGTCTTGTGCACATTAGAGATAATGCAGAATCAATAGCTTTTTATTCAGGAGAGAGTCCAGAGAGGAATGAAACAGAAAGAAGACTTGGGGAAGTTGTTCGTAATTTTAATTTAGTAATCATTTGGAGAGTAATAATTGATGTAATGAGAAGATCAGTGAGCTATGCAGGAAATTTTTTCCCTTACCTCATAATGGCTATTCCATACTTTAGAGGAGAAATAGATTATGGTCGGTTCATTCAAGCTAGTTTTGCATTTAATATGGTAGAAGGATCTTTGTTTTTTATAGTTAATCAAATAGAAGAATTAGCAAAGTTTACTGCAGGAATTGGAAGATTAGAGGGATTCCAATCAAAAGTTGAATCTATAAGCCAAGAGAAACCATTAGAAAACTCAAAAATTATCTCTAACTATTCTTCTATTCTAATTAAGAATGCTAATCTCTCCCCCCCTGGATCAAATAAGTTGATAATAAAAGATCTGAGTCTGAGCATAAATGATAATGAGTCATTATTAGTTGTTGGTCCTTCAGGATGCGGTAAAACTTCTCTATTAAGAATGATTAGTGGTTTATGGGAACCTGAAAATGGATCAATCCAAAAGCCAAAAACTGGTGAATTACTTTTTATTCCTCAAAAGCCATATATGATATTAGGATCCTTGAGAGAACAATTATGCTACCCTACACAGGTTGATAAATTTAGTGATGATCACTTAATTTCAGTTCTCAATGAAGTAAATTTAAAATCATTAGCTGACAGGTATCCAAATTTAGATATAAAACAAGATTGGCCACGAATACTTTCTTTAGGAGAACAACAAAGATTAGCATTTGCCCGATTACTATTAAATTCACCCCAGTTTGCTGTTTTAGATGAAGCAACCAGCGCCTTAGATATAGATACAGAAAAACATCTTTATAATCTTTTAAAGAAAAGAGAATTATCAATTATTAGCGTTGGTCACAGACCTACACTAAAAGATTTTCATCAAAATATATTAGAATTAAATGGTAAAGGTAGTTGGAAATTATTAACTGCTGAAAACTATAATTTTAATAATTAATTTAATATCATGAATTCCAGTGAAAAAAGCAATTCAATCAATGAAGATAATGAAAATAAAAGTGATGAAATAAATGATGATAATTTAAATCTCGGAGATGAAAACATGCAAAAAACTTTTGAAGAAGATAAATATGTTTTCGGATGGGGTCAATACTCAGAGATAACTAACGGTAGATTTGCAATGATTGGATTTGCAGCGATTATATTAATAGAAATAATTAGTAATAAATCTTTTCTTAATTGGGCAGGTATCATCCATTAATCATCAAATCTCGAACTATTATCCCTAGGTTTGTTACTTTTAGACGATACATTATACCTTCCTTTTTCATTCTTAAAATTTGTTTTTGGATCACTTGTTCTTCTTGATGGTCTTTTTCTTGTTGATTCAATATTATTATCAATAAAAGAAGCATCTTCTGCTGTTTTAGTTGAAGTTTGGTTCTTTAGATTAGCTCTTGATGATTGCCTCCTTTCATTTGTCAATGATTTATTGACTAATTTATCTTCTGTACGACGTGATGTATTTTGATTAGCTAAAGGCCTAGAACCACGTTTAATTTCGCTTCTTGTATTTCTCCTTTCTCCGAAACTACTTCTCCTAGGCCCTATATCTGTATCTTCTGAAAATCGATTCCTATTTTGTAAATCTCGTACTTTTAATTTTTCATTCGTAGAAATTGTATTTCTTCGACTTACGGCTGATTCTGGGATAGCTCGTGAAGATCTTCTTTGACGATATCTATCATCTTCATACTCTTCTTCATCAAATTCTCTAGACTTAAATCTTCTTTTCGAGGAGATTGGAGATTCTTCAAATTCGTCATAATCATATTCTCGCCTGCTTCTTGAACTTGTTCTTGGCATATTTGGCATGTCATCATCTTCAAAAAAAGAAGATCTTCGTGCTTGATCTGTCGCAATTCCTCTTAAACGTACACTTTCATAAGCAAAAAAAACAGTGGTACCTGCTAACAAAAATTGACCAAACTGTAGGATAGGATCTAATCTCCAGCCTTGAAAGAATAATATTCCTCCGCATAAAAGTCCTATAGCAGCAAAAAAAACATCATAATCACGAGCTAAAGCGGGTTTAAAAGACCTTAAAAAATAAAGGCCTCCCCCGCACACAGCGAGGACAATCCCAACAATACTTGCCCAATTGAGACTAGCATTGACCACAATTTTTCTCCAAGAAGTAAAAAGAGTTTTAAAACCCTATATAAATATAGTTTACGTAATAATTCTATAAAAACTAGCGTCTCCTTCCAGCTCTTTCTGCATCTAACTTGTCATTTTGACTTACAGCTATTAAAAATGCAGTTGCTGGAACAACAATCAATAAAGCTGCTGCTATAAAACTGCCTATCATACCCACAGCAGAATTATTGGAAACTTCTGGTGAGAAATTTGCAAGTAAAATAAATTGAGTAATTTGAAGCACTTGTATTTAAAAATTAAATTCTCAATTTATAATACGAATTAATTCATGATTTATGGGATATTTATTAAGATGAATTAAATAATTGTCATTACATTGATAAATAATTTTCTACCAGTTTTGGATTTATTTTTAGGAATAGTATTATCATTCCTTACTTTAGTATTTCTCATTAGATTAATTATGACTTGGTATCCCAAGATAAATGGAGAAAATGGTATTTGGATAATTGTTACATTACCTACAAACCAAATCTTAAATATAACAAAAAAAATAATTCCACCAATAGGAGGTGTTGATGTATCACCAGTGATTTGGATTGGAATAATTAGCTTTATAAGAGAAATATTAGTGGGACAACAAGGATTAATAAAATTAGCAATTGAAAGATCACATTAGAAAAACTTAGAAATTTGGTAATAATTCTTCCTCAACGTATTTTGTATATATCTTACCCTCTTTAAATTTGCTTTTATCAAGAAGAGTTAAGTGGAAATTAATAGTTGTCGGAATACCTGTGACTGCGCATTCATTCAAAGCTCTATTCATTCTCTTTATTGCTGCATTGCGATCTTTGCCCCAAACAATTAACTTTCCAATAAGTGAATCATAAAAAGGTGGGATTTCGTATCCTGTATAAACATGACTATCAACCCGAACTCCAGGACCTCCAGGAGGGAGCCAGCCAGTAATTTTACCAGGAGAAGGACGAAAATTATGTGATGGATCTTCTGCGTTTATACGGCATTCAATAGCATGTCCATTTAATTGGATTTCATCCTGATTAAAATCTAAATCATTTCCACCAGCTATTTTTATTTGTTCAGCAATTAAATCTACTCCAGTAACCATCTCTGTGACAGGATGCTCAACCTGTATTCTTGTATTCATTTCCATAAAATAAAATTGTTCATCTTCATCTACTAAAAATTCAACAGTACCTGCCCCTTCATATTTAATAGATTGAGCAGCTGCAATGGCGGCATTTCCCATTTTTCTTCTTAAATCAGAATTAATTGCGGGGCTTGGAGATTCCTCTAGAAGTTTTTGATGTCTTCTTTGAACCGAACAATCTCTTTCACCGAGGTGAATAACATTACCAGACTTATCAGCCAGGATTTGTACTTCCACATGGCGAGGCTTCTTAATAAATTTTTCCATATATAGACCATCATTTCCAAAAGCTGCTTCTGCTTCTCCTTGAGCCGCCTTAAACATTTTTTCTAACTGATCCGGACTATCCACTAATCTCATCCCTCTACCGCCCCCTCCAGCAGTTGCCTTGATGATTACTGGGTAACCTATTTTATCCGCAAGTATAAATGCTTCTTTAACATCAACGAGCAAGCCTTTACTACCTGGGACAGTAGGTACTCCAACCTTTTCCATGGTTTCTTTAGCTGTGGATTTATCACCCATTTGTCTAATCGAAGAAGGAGAAGGTCCTATAAATATAATTCCATGATCATTACACATCTCTGCAAATTTATCATTTTCGGCTAAAAATCCATAACCAGGATGAATCGCATCAACACCACGAGAAGTTGCTGCTGCAAGTATGTTTGGAATATTTAAGTAACTTTTGTTACTCAAAGAATCTCCAACACATACTGCTTCATCAGCTAATTGAACATGAAGTGCATTTTTATCAACTGTGCTATATACAGCTACTGTCGCGATGCCTAGTTCTCTACAAGTTCTGATGATGCGTAAAGCTATTTCACCGCGATTAGCAATTAAGACTTTTTCAAACATTACAAAATAATGAGATTAACGAGTGATACTTGCAAAAGTATTTGAGAAATTTTGAATTTATTAAAGTATTGATTAAGAATACAACCTGAAATGACCTATATGGATAATTTTTAGTCTTAATGCAATAGAAAAAAACGAAAAATATACATTTTATTAAAAAAACATATTTTTTTGAGGCAATATTTCTTGTAGAATGAAAATGGCTTAAAAAGCAAACTAATTTAAGCCATATAAGCGGATGTGGCGGAATTGGTAGACGCGCACGTCTAAGGAGCGTGTGGCTTAGGCCTTGCGAGTTCAAGTCTCGCCGTCCGCATATCATTAATTAATTATGTTAACTGCAATTTCAAATGAATCAGCTGCAGTTGTATTAGTTTCCAATGGGCCAGGAGAATTAACAACTTGGGTAAAACCAGTTCTTGATCACCTAATCAAACTCAAATCTAATCCAAAGAATTCAAATTTCCCTGGCTACAAATTAGTATTGGCTCTCGTTCCATGTCCAAATGCTACTGGAAAAGAATTTATAGTCGCAAATGATTGGCAGATATTAGATCTAATTATACCTGCAAAACATTTTTTTAAATTACTCTTAAATCCCTCTTCATACGGGACATGGCCAAGAAATGGAGTAGTTGTATTTCTCGGAGGAGATCAATTCTGGAATATATTATTAGCGAAAAGATTAGGATATCAAAGCATAACTTACGCAGAGTGGATTGCAAGATGGCCTAGATGGAATATCCATATTGCTGCTATGAACGATGATGTTAGAAAGAAACTTCCTAAAAAATTTAAAAAAAGATGTCATGTCATTGGCGACTTAATGGCAGATGTAAAACATAACTTATCATCCATAAATGAAATTAACGATAAAGAATGGATCGCTATTTTGCCGGGTTCCAAAAAAGCTAAATTATCAATTGGGATACCTTTTTTTCTCGAAGTCGCTGACCATATAAAAGAATGCTCAGAGTGCATAAATCTATTAATACCTATCGCGCCAACAGCTCAATTAAAAGATTTTATTTTTTTTCAAAGTGATCAAAATCCAATTGCTAAATATTACTCTTCTAATATAAAATCTATTAAAAAAATTGAGAATTCTATTTTTGATTATGTTCTAGAAACTGATAAAAATACAAAAATATTTATCCTAAACCAAGATTCAAATCACAATGTTTTGAGTCAATGTAAGCTTGCTCTAACAACCGTCGGGGCTAACACTGCTGAATTAGCTGCAATAAATCTTCCTATGATTGTTGTTTTACCAACTCAACATATTAATGCTATGAATGCATGGGATGGTATCTTAGGGATCATAGGAAAAATACCCTTTCTTAATAGAATTCAAACTTTTTTTATTAAAAGATGGTACTTAAAAAATAATAAATTTTTTGCATGGCCAAATATTAAAGCAAATAAAAAAATTATCCCAGAAAGAGTTGGAATTTTTTCACCAAAAGAAATTGCAGATGAAGCTATTTATTTATTAAATGAGAAAAATATGTTATTAGAACAAAAAAATAATTTATTAGAAATAAGAGGGAAAAAGGGCGCTGTTAAAAAATTATCTAATTTAATCATAGAAACCATAACAAATTAATCTTTACCAAGGGTCATCTATATCGTTTAAGTTTAAAAATGGATTATCATTTTCTGATTTTTCACTTTTATTTATAGGTTCAATATCTAATGTATCTTTTACTTGTTCCACTGGTCTTTTAGAAGCTGGTTTTCTTGAACTAATTCTCTTATTATTTTTTTGATCTAGATCATTATTAATAATATTTCTAGACTTCAAGTCTCTCTCTTTTTTACTTTCATCAAGATATTCATCATTCTCTAAGTAAAGTCTCTTTTTGACTTGATTATTATCTTGAGAATTATCAACCTCAACATATTCCATTTCATCGTCATAACTATCTTCATAATTGTATTCATTTTTTTGAGACTCCTCTAATAAATAATTATCTGTATCTGTTTCTGTACCAGAAAGCAATTGGTTCTCTACCGGGATTAAATTAGATGAATACTTACTATATTCTTTACTATCCCAGGAAGATCCACCTACTCCGAGTTTCTCAAGGAATCCGCTACTTAATTGATTTAATTTTTCTTCAGCTCCTTCATAAACGATTATTCTATCTGTTCCACTGCTGACAATTTCGTCTACAGGTATTTCCCAAGTACTTAAGACACCTTCACCCAATAAAGGAACACCTATCGCTCCCATCACTAATGAAATAAGTTCTCCAGTTTCAATATCAAATGAAAACCCAAGAACTCTTCCCAGTAATTCACCTGATTCTGTTATAACTTGACAATTAATAACCTTGCTATATCTTTCAGGAGTAAAATTATCATTTAAAGAATCAAGAGAATCCACAAGTATTACATCTCCAACCTGTTTAATACTTTCTAGTGGCATCCACTTGGGCAACCCAGGTAAAAATCTTGTTAAAGGATTATCTCTTAGACCTAAAGCGACTACCTCTCTTCTATCAATATCAACTACCACTTCTCCAACAACTCCCAGTCTTCGTCCAGTATCAGTGGTAATGACTTGAGTTCCCATTAATTCAGAACGCAGCCATAAACGATCACTTGGAATTGTTTTGAGTGGATCGTTATTAGTAGAAATGTTAGACAAACTCATAAATTACTTTTTAATATTCTGACGTAAAAATTTAAAATAGTGAGTTTAAGCTGCATTTGGCAACCCAATTACTTGTGTATGGGAACCTCTTGCTTGTGCAACCCCAATAGTTCGCATTGATGCATTAATCATAGGACGTCTATGACTGACTACAACAAATTGTGCATTTGATGACTGAGAAGTAATCAGTTTTGATAATCTCTCAACATTTATTCCATCTAAAAAACTATCAACCTCATCCAATACATAAAAAGGAGATGGTCTATATTTCTGAAGAGCGAATAAAAAACTTAATGCAGTCAATGACTTTTCTCCTCCTGACATTGAGGCTAATCTTCTCACATTTTTCCCCTTAGGGTGAGCTACTAAAGTTAATCCACCCTCTAAAGGGGTAATCTTATCTTCAAGTTGCAAAAATCCGTCCCCATCTGAAAGCATTGCAAATATTTCCCTAAAATGTTTATCTACTTCGATAAAAGCTTCCATAAATGCTTCTTGACGCATCGTTGAAACAGTTTCAATTCTTAATAATAATTCTGATCTCTCATTAGATAAAATATGTAAGCGTTCAACAAGAGCATTCAGTCTTTCCTCAAGTTCTGCTAATTCGTCTAAGGCAAGCATATTTACTGGTTCCAAACTTTCTAAAGAAGAATTTAAAGATGATATTTCTGCTTGCAATTCTTCTATATTTTTATATGAATATTCATTTAAATCTAGGATGGGATCTGGAAGAAGTTTTTTATATTCATGAAGTTTTATATTTTCATTTCTTTTTTCCTCAGCAAGACTATCAATATCTCTTTTTAAATAATCTAATTTTAATAAAATTTCATTTTGTTCTTGTCTATGATTTGATATTTTCAAATTCAACTCATCTCTTTTACGACGCATAACTCCTAAATTTTCTTCAAGGTTATTTTTTTGTGACTCAAGATTTAATAATTCCTTTTTCAGATCATTTCTTTTCACTATCCAATCCTGATGAGATATTGCAAGTTCTTTAATTGAGTCAACAAGATTCTTTTCTTTTAATAAAATTAATTTCTGCTCATTACTTATCTTTTCTTGATTTAAAGCTAAATTATTTTTTTGTTCTAGTAAATAATTTCTTGTTTTAATTAATTGTTCTAATTCAAAATCAAGCCCCTCAAAATCTTTATTAATTGAGAGTAAAGAGGAATTTTTGTTATTTTGATTAATTAATATAAGATTCTGTTCCAATTGTTTTAACTTATTTTGATGAGGTAAAGAATCTTTCGAAGCTTTATCTAAGTTTTCTTTCAATAAATCGTTTTTATCATTTAATTGTTTCAATCTAACTAAATTCGTCTGTATCTTATTTTCAACTAATTTCATAGATTTTTGATTTAAATCTATTTCTTTTTTTATAGATACAAAAAATTCATGTTTTTCTCTTTGATTTACCAACAAATTCTCTAATAGCAAATTTTTATTTTTGAGCTCATTATTTGCAATTGCAATTGATTCATTAATTTCTAATAAACGTTTTTTAAAAGGACTAATTTCATCAATATCATCATTAGAACCAAATCTAAAAATTAATTCTCTACTTAATTTACTGCCCCCAGTAATTGCACCTGTACACTCAAGCAGCTCTCCACCTAACGTGACAATTCTTGATTTAAATTTGACATTTTTTGCTGTATCTAGATCGGTAAAAACTTTGGTATCTCCAAACACATAATGAAAAACATTAGTATAAATATTTTCATAATCAATTAAATTTATAGCCTTATCTATATAACCCTTCGAATCCTTCATTTCAAATCTTTCAGTAGAAAAATTATTAATAGATTTTTTTAATCTATTAAGAGGAAGAAAAGTTAATCTCCCTGCTTTTTTTCTCTTCAGAATTTCAATTGCTTTAGAAGCTACAAAATCATTATCAACTACAATTTGACCCAATCTACTCCCAGCCGCAATTTCAAGAGCATATCGATATTTTTCTTTTACTTCTCCTAGTTGAGCGACATATCCATGAATACCCTCCAGACCAGCCTCGAGAAGGATCCTTAAAGCGAATGATCCTCTTGTTTCATTTAGAGTTTCTTTACGACTTTCATGCTTAGATAAATCTTTTTCAAGTTTTAATTTTTGATAAGCAAGCCTATCAGTTGTTTTTAGTAAAACATTTATTTCAGATTTACAATTAGTAATTTTAGATTTAATATCATTTAATTTTTTATTATGGTCTTCAAATTGTATGCCTTGATTTAAGTTTAACTGAATCATATTATTTTTATCTACTTTCAATGATTTTATTTGTGAAGAGATCTCATCTCTTTGAATATTATTTTCAAGAATTTCTTCTTCAATTATTCTTTTTTCATTTATCAGCGGCTGAATAATTTTTTTTACTTTATCAATTTCATCATTAATCTCTAAATTTTTCTTTGAAAACTCACCAGATTCATCTGCAGCCTCAGACAGCTTTTGCCTTGATAATTTATGGGTATTAGATAAATTACTTATTTCCTCTTCTAGCTCAACTAATTTACTTTCATCAAAACTTTTTAAGTTTCTCTTATCAATTTCAATGTTTCTTTTAGTTATTGCAATTTTATCTCTACTTGCCTTTAATTTAAGGCCTTCATTTTTATTATGTTCAGATAATCTTTCTAATTCTCTTAAATTTGCATTAATACTTCCAATCTCAGAATTAACTTGAATCAATTCATCTTCGCCTTTTTCTTTTAGATCTGCAACTATTATTTTTAATGAATTAATAAACACTTCTGTTTCTTTTTCCAATACTTTCAAATCCTTTTTAAAAATATTTTTCTTGTTTTCATGTTCGATTTCCCTTTTACTTATTATCTCTAATCTATGTAATTGATTATTATAGAGAAAAACTTTCTTTATCTGATTTAAATTGCTTAATTTCTCTTTTAAAGACTTGTATTTTTTGGCTTTTTGACATTCTTTTTCAAGCTTTAGTTTATTAGATTCCAATTCATTCTTAAGAATTTCGCATCTTTCCTGTCTTTCATAAACATCATTAAGCTTTATATGAGTTTGTTCTATTCTTGTATCAAACAATGCAACTCCAGCAAGTTCATCAATTAAATTTCTTCTTTCTTTATTGCTCATAGATACGATTCTTGTTACATCACCTTGCATAACGACATTACTTCCTTCAGGATCCACCCTTACATCTCTTAAGAGTTTCTGAATTTGCTGCAATGTACAAGATTTACCATCTGATGAGTAAGTAGAGGCATAAGACCCTCCAGGCATTAATCTCAATTTTCTGGATACAGTCCATTCCTTTTGTCCTTGAGCAAAAGACAATTCATCCTCATTAATATCTAAATCTTTTATATCTTCTCTAGGAGACCAGTCTGTTATATCAAATTTGACAGAAACGGATGTTTCAGAAGACTTACCCTCTTTTACTTTTGATGTATTTATTAAATCTGGTAATCTTTCCGCTCTCATACCTCTACTACTAGCTAATCCTAAACAAAATAAAATTCCATCAAGAATATTACTTTTACCAGATCCATTAGGACCAGTAACGACAGTAAAACCTTCTTCTAATGGAACTCTCACAGTTCCACCAAAAGACTTAAAATTTTCAAACTCGACTTGATTGATGTGTACCAATCGTAAGTCTCAATAACTAAGTAACAATAACGAATTTATAAAAAATCTCAATAGATTATTAAGATTATTATATTTTTTTATTAATTTAAGGAAATCAGCTGACATAAATTATCATTTTTTTTAAATAATCCGTTTATAAACTTACCTTTAAGAATTATCGAAAAATTATTACTATCTAGATTAACTCCAAGAGGTGTAAATATTCCATTGTCAACCCTTTGAACATATCCCCTATTTTTTGTAAGAAGCTTACTTTCTATTGTCAACCTATTAAAATACCAATGCTAGCTGCTATAGCGATTGATAATATAGGTTTTTGTCTGATCGGGCGTTCAATTTTTGGCCTTAATGTTTGATTTAATTCATCAAGTAATTCTTCTAGTTGACTTTCAATAGGTTCAATATGTTCACTTATTTCCCAATTGTTTGCCTGAATGGAGTCTATTATGTCAAATAACTGTTCTTTAATACCTGCAGAGGACTTTCCTGTGTGAGTTGAAATTATATTGACTAGATCGTCAATTTTCCCTTTAGAAGCCTCAATCGTTTGTTTAGCGATAGAAGGCCATTTTTCTTGTATTAAGGGGATTAAGCTATCAAGTTTTTCAATCAACCATTGATCTGAAAGATTCTCTATATCAGGAAGTGCTTTATTTTCCATTG
>CACNSV010000007.1 GCA_902623195.1 uncultured Prochlorococcus sp.
GATCTAATTATTCTTTTTTTAGTCAAAAATGGAATAAAGCTATTAATGAAGTTAGTTTTAAATTGTTTCGTAATGAAACTTTGGGTTTCGTGGGTATTTCAGGTAGTGGAAAAAGTACTCTAGGAAGAGCCTTAGTCGGACTTTTAGATCAGCGAGGAGGAAATATAAAAATTAATATTGATAATAGAAATCATAATAGAAATCTCAAAATTCAAAAAGCTAGGAATATCCAAATGATCTTTCAAGATCCATATTCGAGCCTAAACCCTAAGATGACTATTCAAAGAATCTTAGAAGAAATTTTGTGTTTACATAATTCTTCTTGTAAGAAAATTATGCAAGATAAGCTTAAATCGACTTTAAATAAATTAAACTTACCTTCTGATAGTAACTTTCTTAATTCTTACCCTAATGAATTATCAGGTGGGCAACTACAAAGAGTAGCAATTGCTAGAGCACTTTTAATTAATCCTAAAATACTTATTTGTGATGAGAGTGTAACTATGCTTGATGCGACAGTAAAAATGGATATTTTAAAATTATTAAGGCAAATTCAGGAAGAAATGACTTTATCAATAATCTTTATTACACATGATTTAGGATTAGCAAAAAAATTTTGTGATAGGTTATTGATAATCAATAAAGGCACAGTTGTGGAGGAGGGCGATTCATTTGAAGTATTCAATAATCCGCAACATATTGTTACTAAAAATCTTATTAGAAGTAGTTTAAATATTAATTAATTTTTTTGATCGTTTTTAGGAGTTTTTGAAATTCGTATGGCAAATCAGCTTCGAAAGTCATTTCATTACCATTAATAGGATGAATTAATCCTAAACGATTTGCGTGAAGGGCTTGTCCTGATAAATTACAAGGAAGTTTTTTACATCTACCATATAAAGGATCTCCAAGAATCGGATGTTTAATGTAAGAGCAGTGAACTCTAATTTGATGAGTTCTACCAGTATCTAATTTGAAGCTCATTAATGAGTAATTACCAATTCTTTCAATTAATTTCCAGTGAGTACATGCATATCTTCCTAAATTTTCTTCAACAACAGCATATTTTTTTCTATGATTTGGATTCCTTCCAATGTTTCCTACTATTGTACCTTCGTTTTCTTTAGGTGCTCCATGAATAACTGCTAAATAATTTCTTGAAGCAATTTTATTCTTTATTTGTAGCTGAAGATTTACTAAAGCTTCTTGGCTTTTAGCCACAACGATACAGCCTGAAGTATCTTTATCTAATCTATGAACGATGCCAGGTCTTAACTTCCCATTTATACCAGGTAAATTTTTGCAATGAGCTAATAATCCATTAACTAAAGTGCCAGATTTATGCCCCGGAGCAGGATGAACTGTTACTCCTGATAATTTATTAATAACTATGATATGTTTATCTTCAAATATAATATCTAGATCCATTTTTTCTGGTTTTAGATAAGGTAATGGCTCAGGTGGGGTTAACCAAATTTGTACATTATCTCCTTGCTTTAAGGGTGTTTTCGCTTTTGCTGGTTTGTAATTGATCAAAATTAATCCAGAATTTATAAAATTTTGAATACTTGTTCTACTCTGCTCTGGTCTTTGGCTTACAAGCCATCTATCAAGCCGCATAGGTAATTCAAACTTATATTGAATTTCAATTAGCTCTCCTTCTCCTTGACCAAATAACAAATTTTGTTCAGAATTCACTTGGTACCTCAAGACAAATCTTACCTAACATTTGAGTTCTGAAATCTTCAAGTAATTTATTTGCCATTCTCCTTTCATTACCTGAGGTATGTTTCTTAGAAGCTTGTTTAATCCATTGATCGGGATCTTTAAAATTTTTATCAAAATCTATGCTATATCTTTTAGATATCTGCTCTAAAGAAATATTAGAAATTGGATTTGTATGTAATTTTAATATGATTCTTAAGAATTCTCTAGCAACACTATCAAGATCGTAGGCTGCTTCACCAATATCATCGCAGATTGCAAGATTTAAAGCAGATTTTTGATTATCTAGATCGGGTGGAATTATTCCTGGGGCGTCTAGTAAATCAATACCATTATCTAATCGTATCCATCTAAGAGATCTTGTAACACCCGCTTTTCTTGCGCTCTCTACTACTCTTTTTTTAGCAATTCTATTGATTAAAGCTGACTTCCCTACATTTGGAAAACCTAGTGTTAGTGCCCTAATAGATCTTGTCTTCATACCTCTTGATTTTCTTCTAATATCTATTGATAATCTTGATTCTGATGCTGCTTTACATATTTCTTTGATGCCAATTCCTTTTTTTGAATCACACCAAAGGGGAGTTTTATCTTTTTCCTTAAACCATTTAGTCCATTTATTAATTGCAGAATCTGTAATCATATCTGCTCTATTGATAACTAAAAGATGTTTTTTATCTTTTATCCACTTATTGAGATGTAGATGACTGGTTGAAAGTGGTATTCTTGCATCTCTAACTTCAATAACAAGATCTACTCTATTTATGGTTTCCTTGAGTTTTTTTTCAGCTTTTGCTATGTGACCTGGATACCATTGAATCTTAGGTATTTTCACATTAATAAAATGTTTGGAATAAAAGAATTTTTAATTATTGATTCTGATTTAAGTATATTTTATTCTATTTTTGTAATTTAAACTTTTTATGACTAACTAATTAAAAAAAATTTTAAATTTTATTAAGGCATAACTATTTAATACCAACTTTTTACCCAATAGCGTTTTATAAACGTTAGGGTTTCAAGGTTATTAAGAAGTATTCATGCCAAAGCTGTCTCTATCAAGTTTAAACAAATCATCTCTAGAGGGTAAAAAAGTACTAGTTCGTGTTGATTTTAATGTTCCACTTAATGAGGAAGGAGAAATTACTGATGATACTCGTATAAGGGCAGCTATCCCAACAATTGAATATTTGATTAATAATTCATCTAAGGTAATATTATCAGCCCATTTTGGAAGACCAAAAGGCAAAGTAAATGAGAAGATGAGATTAACTCCAGTAGCCTCAAGATTAAGTTCAATTCTTCAAAAGAAAGTCACATTATCAAGTAGCTGTATTGGAGACGAAACTAATTCCTTAGCTAATGCACTAAACAATGGTGATGTTATGTTGTTGGAAAATGTAAGATTTTATGAAGAAGAAGAGAAAAATGATAAAGATTTTGCAAAAAACTTAGCCTCTATTGCTGATATGTATGTTAATGATGCTTTTGGTGCTGCACATAGAGCTCATGCATCTACAGAAGGAGTAACAGAATTCTTAAATCCATCTGTAGCAGGATTTTTATTAGAGAAAGAACTTAAATACTTGCAAGGTGCTATAGATAATCCTCAAAGACCATTAGCCGCAATAGTTGGTGGCTCTAAAGTCAGTAGTAAGATAGGGGTTTTAGATTCTCTTTTAGATAAATGCGATAAAATAATTATTGGTGGAGGGATGATATTCACTTTTTATAAAGCCAGAGGTTTAAATGTTGGGAAAAGTCTTGTTGAGGAAGATAAATTAGAATTAGCAAGAAACTTAGAAAAAAAAGCACAAGATAAAGGAGTTGAATTACTTTTACCTTCAGATGTAGTTCTTGCCAATGAATTCTCACCAACTGCAGATAGTAAAATTTCTGATATCAAATCTATCAGCGGAGATTGGATGGGTTTAGATATTGGTCCAGAGTCTATTAAAACATTTCAAAAATCACTCATAGAGTGTAAATCAATAATTTGGAATGGCCCAATGGGTGTATTTGAATTTGAAAAATTTGCTAATGGCACTAATGCTATCGCAAAAACTTTAGCTGATTTAAGTTCTTCTTCTAATGTCTGTACAATTATTGGAGGTGGTGATTCTGTAGCTGCTGTAGAAAAGGCGGGATTAGCTGATAAAATGTCGCATATTTCAACTGGTGGTGGAGCGAGCTTAGAACTTCTTGAAGGGAAAATACTGCCAGGAGTCGCTGCTCTTAATGATTGCTAAATTTGTAATCGTCAACGATATTTACAGTTTTTGTAAATGATACCAATCCACTTGGATGGGCAATTATACCTGTCCAAATTTGAACGCCTGGTACTAATGGGGCTCGAGATACTTTGAAAATCCCTCCTGTGGCTAGAGGCTCCAGAGGAATTAATTGGTTTAATAATTTTCCTTCTTGATATTCTTTGATACCTCCTGCAATTATTGTTTCTTCTAGGGGTTGATTTAAAATTATATCTATATCATATTTGGAACCTGTCAACACTTTATCTGGGATTGAGATTTTGATATCAATTTGATTATCATCATTCCTTATAGTAGTCAAATTATTTTCAATATTGCTTTGTTTTATTAATCCATTTTCTAAGCTTATTAGAAAATTAAAGGTTGACTCTAATTTAAATTTTTCCCCATTCAAATTTTTACTACCATAAAGTCTAATATCAAGATTATATTTATTAGGGTTAATTGATCTTGATTTAATTACTTCCCATTTTGCATCTGGAAATTCTTTAATTAATTTGGAGAATTTATTTTTAAACTCAATTTTTTCATTTTTATCAAAATATTTTTCTAAAGCTGTAAAATTTCTCTGATTTAATTCAGTCTCAATATCTTGAAAAATCTTTTTAAACTTATCTTCGCAAATTGCAAATGTTGATGATATGAGATAAAAGAAGATATAGATAATACTTATTAATTTAGAAAAAGAATTAAATTTAATCATTTTATATTTATTTTATTTACTATAGATGATTTGCTCATTTTTATGAAAAGAAAAATAAAAAATTTATTAGTTGCGGCTAGTGGCACCGGTGGTCATATTTTCCCAGCATTAACGATTGTCGATAATCTTCATAGCAATTGGAAAATAAATTGGTTGGGTATACAAAATAGATGTGAAATTAATCTTGTACCTCAAGAATATAATTTATTTACCTTAAATATTGTTTCTCCTCAAGGGAATAATTTATCTCTAATGATTAAGTATCTCCAGTTATTTATTGCGACTTTGCCAGTAATTAGAATAATGATTAGTAGAAAAATTCAATTAGTTTTTGCGACTGGCGGATATATATCAGTACCATCTATTATCGCAGCGAAATTATTGAACATACCGATCATAATTCATGAATCTAATGTTGTTCCTGGCTTGGCTACAAAGTATTTTGGTAGATATTGTAATTTTGTTTTAACAGGTTTTAAAGAAACAGCTTCTTATTTAAAAGGATGTAATGTTGTTTTTACGGGGACTCCACTACGTAAACAATTTTATATTAATAATGATATTCCAAGTTGGGTTCCAGTTGGTAATCAACCATTGATAATTATTATGGGAGGAAGTCAAGGTGCACAAGTTATAAATGATGTTATTTACAATTTATTAGATTTTTTAAATGATAAGGATTTTAGGATAGTCCATATTTTAGGTAATAAGATGGATTCTAAATTTAATAATAAAAAAAATGCAAATTATATCCCAATAGGTTTTACAAATGAAATTGCAGCATTATTGCAAAATTGTGACTTAGTAATTTCTAGAGCAGGATCTGGTGCAATAAATGAAATAATTAAAACGAGATCGCCTTCAATACTTATTCCATATCCAAATGCTAAAAATAATCATCAAGAAAAAAATGCCTTAATTCTTTCTTCAATAGGTTGTTCAATTATGATTGAGCAAAATAAAAATCTAGAAATCACTTTAAAAAAAAATTTGCAGAGAATTTTTAATATGCAATCTAATGATTCAAAAAATCAATATAAAATTTTAGACATAATGAAAAAAAATATTTCTGAATTTGATTTAAAAGATCCTAGGCAAGAAATTAAGAAAATTATTAATTACTACACAAAAAAAAATTATAAAGCTCAATAGCAATTTTTTGATTTTTCTCATGAGTTTGTAAACTAATTCTCGCCCACTTATCATCTAAAAATCTAAATGAAGAACATTCTCTAATAAGTATTTTTTTGCTGGATAAATACTTTATACTTTCAATTAGAGAATCTTTGCTTTCTATTAAGAGAAAATTTGTTGTTGATTCATGTACTTTTATTTGGCAAATTTTTTTCAGTTCATTAGTTAACCATTGTTTTTCAATATTTATCCACGTATGAATTTTCTTAGTCCATTTTTTGTATTCTTCTTTACTACTTAATAATTTTATTCCTGTTTGAATTGCAAGTGAATTTACTGGCCATGGATCTCTCAATCTATTGAGATTTTGACATATTGTTGAGGAACTAATCATATAACCTAGTCTTAATCCAGGAATACTAAATAATTTTGTCAAACTTCTAATAACTATTAAATTATCAAATTTTTTTGTAAGAGGTATTAAAGATTCATTTTCACCATTTGGTGTTAACGATAGGAATGCCTCATCACAAATTACTAGTTTATAATTCTCAATTAACTCTTCTAGTGAATTTCTTTCCCATAATTGGCCGGTGGGATTATGAGGGTTAGTAATCCAAAGCACATCACATTTTGGTTTTAAAGGAAAAGGTTGTTTAATATTTTTAAAATTATTTTTAGGAAGCTCACCTAAAAAATATTTTCCTTGCCAACAGTTTAATGCTCTTTCATAATCTACAAATCCTGGGACAGGTAAGCAATTTAATTTATATTTTGCTGCTTCAAATCCTGCCCAAGTAATTAATTCTGAAGCTCCATTACCAGGCATTATGCAGCTAGGATCTATATTGTGAAAAATTCCTATTGTTTCTTTAAGCTTATTCAAATTTCTTTCAGGATAATATCTAAAACTTTCATTTTTTATGTCAATACATAACTCATCTTTTAGAAAATTAGGGATCTCAAATGGCACGATAGATGCACTCGCATCAATAATATCTGATAATGAATAATTAAATTTCTCCGCAAAGTGATATATATTTCCTCCGTGTTTAAAGTCTAAATTTTTCAAAATATCAAATTTATACCTAACTTCTTTAAATATACTTATAAATTTTATATTTTAATTTTTCCATAATAAACCTGAACCAACAGCTTCTTTAATATTTGATATTTGATAATGATTTAGTTGTTTGAGAATACCTTGTAATATATCAGGCACTAACTTAGGTCCTTTATAGATCCAACCTGTATAGACTTGTATCAATGAGGCTCCAGAGGTTATTCTCTCCCATGCAGATTCTGGAGAATCTATTCCACCAACACCAATTAAAGTTATATTTTTATCGATATTGTGGATATGTTTAATAATTTTATTAGCCTTATTTCTTAAAGGTTTTCCACTTAAACCGCCGCTTTCATCTGATAACAAAGTATTTGTTTTTTCAATAAGGGTATTTTCAAGACCTAGCCTATTAAGACTAGTATTTGTTGCGATAATACCATTAATTCTTTCATCATTTATTAGTTGACAAATTTTATCTATTTCTTCAAAGCTCAAGTCTGGAGCGATTTTTACAAAAAGAGGTGGGCAATCTGGTAGGTTTTTGATTTCTTTAAGTAATTCTCTAAGAAGAATTGGGTCCTGTAATTTTCTTAGCCCTTCAGTATTAGGAGAACTAACATTTATTGCCGCGTAATTGCAATATGGGATAAGAAGTTTTAAAGATGAAATATAATCATCTGTTGCATTTGCAATGGAAGTTATTTTTGACTTTCCAAAATTTATCCCTAAACAGTTTTTTTCTCTATCAACCTTTTTCTTGATATTTTGTTTATTGAGATTCTTTAAGAATAAGTCAGCTCCATTATTATTAAAACCCATTCTATTTAAAGCGGCTTGTTCATCAGAAATTCTAAATAATCTTGGTTTTGGATTGCCTGGCTGTGCATATTGAGTAACTGTTCCTAATTCGGAGAAACCAAAACCGAAATCTTGCCAGATATTTGCAGCTATTCCGTTCTTGTCAAATCCAGCCGCAAGCCCAATGGGATTAGGAAAATTTATGCCAGAAATTTCCTGATTTAACTTTTTGTCTAAGATACATAATTCGTTTCTAATCTCTTCAAGATAATTAGATATGAACCGCAATTCTTTTTGACTTGAACAAAATCCTAAAAGCTTTAAAGATAAATTTGTTAAACATTCTGCATCAACTCCTTTATCTTCCTTCAGGATTGGCTTAATTAATCTTTCATAAAGATTTGTGATTGAATATAGATTTTTTATCATTGAGGATTTTGATTATTATTTTGAATTCTCCATAGTTTTTTGCTGGTTGGTTTAATAATCCAATTACGCCAATTAAATTGCTTCATTTCTCTTATGTAATTATTCTCTTCTACAGAAAGTAAATCGCATAATTCACTAGTTGTTAATAAATAACCTTTTTGTGCAAATTTGCTAACTAATTCAATACGAGAATACAAATTAATTATTTCTTGGGGTGCTTCTATGTCACTTTGATTAATATCTTCTTTTTGATTCTTTTCTATTTTATTTTTACCTTTACTGTAATTAGTTGCTATTAGATCTACTCTTTCATTATATTTGTCTCCACTATGACCTTTCACGAATTCCATGGTTAATTCATGAATTCTTAATCCATCAATCTTTTGCCATAAATCTAAATTCTGCACCGGTTTGCCAGTGCTTGTTTTCCATCCATTTTTCTTCCAATTATTAATCCAGCTACTATAGCCATCAATTAAGTATTTACTATCAGTTCTTAATTTAAAATTTTTTTTAAGTTTAAATTGTTTTAATTTTTCTAAAGTTTTAATAGCAGCCATAAGTTCCATTCTGTTATTAGTAGTATTGCTTTCAAAACCTCCAATCTCTAATTCACTTCCATCTTCAAATAAAATTAAGCCTCCCCATCCTCCATTACCAGGGTTGCCACTGCAGGCTCCATCAGTAGCAGCTTCAATTGCAATATTTTGACTACTATCCATAGATTTAGAGCCGATAAAAGAAACTACCGGCTAATAATTTTTTTATTACTTAAGTGTAACTTTTCCTCCGGCTTCTTCAATCTCTTTCTTTAAAGCTTCTGCATCTGCTTTCGCTAGTGCTTCTTTTACAGTTTTAGGGGCTGCCTCTACAAGTGCTTTTGCATCTCCTAAACCAAGTCCAGTGGCATTTCTGACAACTTTAAGAACTTTTATTTTTGCAGATGCATCAAAACTTTCTAAGATTACATCGAATTCGCTTTGCTCTTCAGCAGCTGCGCCATCTCCATCTCCACCACCTGCACCTGGAGCAGCCATGACGACTCCTGCTGATGCTGCGGCAGATACTCCAAAAGTTTCTTCTATTTGCTTGACTAGCTCAGAAGCTTCTAGTAGTGAAAGAGATTTTAGTGATTCAAGAATTTCTTCGGTTTTTGCAGACATTTTTTTTGTTGATAATTTAATTGGAATTTAAGATTCTGAACTTTCAGAATGTTGCTTTAGTGATCTAGCAAGTCCAGATGGAATTTCATTGATACCAATAGCTAGTTTAGTTGCGACACCGTTTAAGGCACCAGCAATTTTCGCCATTAATACCTCTCTTGAAGGAAGATTAGCTATCTCTTTGATTTCAGCTTGGCTAAGAAGTTTTCCTTCAAATAAAGCACCTTTTGTTTCGGATTTATTTGTTTCTTTTTGAAAAGATTGGATTGCCTTTACAGCTCCTCCAACATCTTCTTTTATTAAAACAAAAGCATTAGAACCTGTTAATAAAGAATCTAGATCAGACCAGTTACTTTCTCCTTCAATGGCTCTACGCATTAATGAATTTTTTGTAACCTTACAAATCCCTTGAGTTGCATGCAATCTGGCACGCAAATCAGACATCTCTTTTATTGATAGACCTTTAAAATCAAGGACTACTGCCATTTCCGATTCGTTTAAGAGAGTTTTAATCTCTTGAACTATTTGTTGCTTATTCTCAAGTGTTCGGCCCATTCTTTTTTTTGGATCGTAATTTTGGAAGAGCAGGAAATGCGACACAGAAATAAGTATAGGTCGCTTTTATTAGATCCAAAAAATGATGAAAATTAAAAACAAACCTAGGTAGGATTTACAATTTAGTAAAACTAAATTAGCCCACTTTCTCTGGTCGTATGTTTGCAATATTTATTGTACTACAAAGAGTTAACTTTCTTGTTGATAATCCTGCAATGCACCAATATCAATTTGAATTGATGGTCCCATTGTTGAAGATAAATAAACTGTTTTCCAATATTTACCCTTTGCACCGCTCGGCTTATTTTTATCAATTACTTCTTGTAATGTTTTTAAATTTTCAAATAATTGATTAGTAGAAAAGCTTGCTTTCCCAAAACGAACGTGGACTATACCTGCTTTATCTGCTCTAAATTCCAACTTGCCTGCTTTGAATTCTTTAATGGCGTTCGCAATATCATTCGTTACGGTTCCGGCCTTAGGATTTGGCATTAAACCTCTGGGTCCTAAAACGCGTCCAAGTTTTGCGACTTTAGGCATCATATCTGGAGTTGCTATTAATAGATCAAAATTCATATTACCTTTATTGATACTCTCTACTAAATCTTCTTCACCAAATAAATCTGCACCTGCAGTTTTTGCTTTTGAAACATTTTCCCCACTAGTTATAACTGCAATCTTTATGGTTTGCCCTGTTCCATGAGGCAAAGCGACTGTAGTTCGAAGCTGTTGGTCGGTATATTTTGGATCAATGCCTAATCTAATGTGAGCTTCAATAGTTTCGTCAAATTTTGCATTTGCATTAACTTTTACTATTTCTAAAGCTTCTTGGGCTGTATAAATGCGGTCTTCAATCTTTTTTGAAAGAAGTTCCATTCTTTTTGATAATTTTTTCATAATTTGTTTGGGTTCAAGCGGTTGTAATCAACCTCCCCGATAAGTTTTGTGTTAAATGTTGTATTAATCTGATATGGATACACCCATATTTCGAGCAGTACCCTCAATTACTTTCATAGCAGATTCAATACTCGTACAGTTTAGATCAGGGAGCTTAGTTTTGGCTATTTCTTCTAATTGAGCTTTACTTATTTTGCCCACAGCACCTTTTGCAGATTCGCCAGCGCCTTTTTCAATTCCTGCAGCTTTTGTAATTAAAACAGATGCAGGTGGAGTTTTTGTTATGAATGTAAAACTTCTATCTTCAAAAACTGATATTTCAACTGGAATAACAAAACCAGCTTTATCTTGCGTTCTTGCATTATATTCTTTACAGAAAGCCATGATGTTAACACCGTGCTGACCTAATGCAGGACCTACTGGAGGGGCTGGATTCGCTTTACCAGCTTGAAGTGCTAATTTAATTAATGCAACAACTTTTTTTGCCATTTTTCTTTAAAATTTGAAATAAAATTACAATACTTATTTAAGAATACAATAAATCATGTTTAGTTTAAATTAGTTTTGTTTGTTGATTTGAGAGAACTCTAATTCTACAGGAGTCTCCCTCCCGAAAATTGAGAGCAACGCTTTTAATTTGTTCCTTTCTCCAGATACTTCTATTACTTCCCCTTGAAAGTCTTTAAAAGGACCACTGGTAACTATAATTCTGTCTTTTTCTTCAATATCTAGTTTGACAATTGCTTTTTTCTCCGAAGCTCGCTTGAAAATCCTATTAACCTCTTGTCTTGATAATGGCCTAGGTTTTATATGTCCTCTTGATCTTCCACTCCCTCTACCATCTTCTGCTCCAACAAAATTAATAACGTTAGGCGTACTTTTTACTGCCATCATTGTATCTTCATCTAAAACCATTCTAACTAACACATACCCAGGGAATACCTTCTCTTCTGTTGTTTGTCTTGAGCCATCTTTTTTTAACTTTATTCCAGGTGTTTGTGGAATTTCAATCTCAAGGATTCTATTATTAACCCCTAAAGTTACCGATCTCTGTTCAAGGGTAGCTTTAACTTTATTCTCACAGCTGGAAGCAACTTGAACTGCGTACCACCTGGCTATTCCGGTATTAGCTTTAGATGAAACTAAACTACTATTAGACTCGTCGTTACTCATGATAGGTTTATAAAGAATTTAAAGTTTAAATTAATAAAGATAAAAAACATTATTAATTTAACTGAAAGATTTGTGAAGCTGCCCATCCATAGAATCTACTAACAGCAGCAATGGCAGCTGCAGAAAAAGTAACCATGATAATAACAGCAAGTGATTCACTAAATAACTGCTGTTTATTTGGCCAAACAACTAACTTTAGTTCATCATAAGTGGAGATAAAAAAGTTTTTCTTCTTTTTTTTAACATCACTATTTGAAGAGACTTCTTCTGATAGATCTTGTTCGGAAGAGGGACTTGTCACAAATTTAAATTTAACAATTAACTTTATGTTAGTTTTATTTTAACTTATTGTTTTGCTCGTGGGCCAGGAGTGAATGAAATATCTTCCTGATTTTTAGAATCAACTTTGATGTAAATTGTTTTTTTGTTCTTAAAATTGTTTTCTAGAAGTTTTGTAGCTAGTGGATTTTCTATTTGTCTTCTAATTTCTCTGCTTACAGATCTAGCTCCATATTTAGGTTCATAAGAATCGTTAGCTAATTTTATTATTACTTTTTTATCAACTTTAATATTGATTTCTTGTTCAATCAATAATTTTTTAAGTTCATCTATTTGAAGCATTATTATTTTCTGTAATTGTTCTTTAGATAAAGGTTCGAATTGTATAACTTCATCTATGCGATTTAAGAATTCTGGTCGAAAAATAGATGTAAGTGACTCATGAATAGCTTTATCCAATGTTTTATTAATTAAATCTTTATCAGCATTATTATTGTTTAATTTAATTTTATTTTCTAATATTGCCTTTCCTGCTAAATTGCTGGTCATAATTATTACAGCATTTTTAAAATCAATAGTGCTTCCTTGAGAGTCTGTAAGTCTACCTTCGTCAAGTACTTGCAGAAGAATATTAAAAACTTCTGAATGAGCTTTTTCTATCTCATCGAGGAGAATTACAGAATAGGGCTTTCTTTTTACAGCTTCAGTTAATTGCCCCCCTTCTTCATAACCAACATAACCTGGAGGTGCACCTAATAATCTGGCTACAGCATTTCTTTCCATATATTCACTCATATCTAACCTTAATAAAGCTTCGTCTTCATCAAATAATGATGCTGCAAGAGATTTAGCTAATTCAGTTTTTCCAACTCCAGTTGGCCCCATAAAAAGAAAAGAACCTATTGGCCTTTTAGGGTTTTTCATCCCTGCTCTTGCTCTCCTTATTGCTGCAGATATAGCTGTTATAGCTTTTTCTTGCCCTATGACTTTTAAACTAATTTCCTTCTCTAAGTTTATCAGTTTTTTACGCTCATTAGAAACTACTTTTGAAACTGGAATACCTGTCATTTTAGATACAACATCTGCAATATCTTCGGGAAGTACTTTAAATTTCACTTGGAAATTTTCATTTGTTGTTAAAAACTTCTCTATTGCATCTATATCTTTTTTTACCTCTAATAGGTAGTTTTCAAATTCCTCTAGTTTTTTAAAATTTGACTGATTATGAGAATATGATTCAATCGTTTTGATTAAAGCATCTTCTTCTTCAAAAAGCTTTATCAATTCAGATAGTTTATCTTTCAAGCTGATCCATTCGCTAGTTAAAAAATCTATATTTTCAGATATCAGTTCAGATTTATTTAATAAAGATTCTTTTGTTTCATTGTCTTCAAAAGATAAATTACGTATTAAATTATTGATCTCTTCCAGATTTTTTTCTTGATCTAATATTATCCTGGGTTTCAGATTTGTTTCGATTTTTAATTGAGCAGCAGCTTCATCAATTAGATCTATTGCTTTATCAGGCAGGTATTTATCACTTATATACCTATCAGCAAGCTTCGCTGCATAGTTTACCGCTTCTTCTGTAATTCTAATGCCATGATGTATTTCATACTTTCGTTTTATTCCATTTAGTATCTTGGAACTTAATTCTAGAGATGGTTCATTGACTAAAATTTTCTGAAAACAATTATTTAATACTTGATCCTTTTCAATACTTTCGCGAAATCTTTCAGGTGTTGTTGTGCCAATACATCTCAAATAACCAGCAGTTAGAAGCGGCTTTAAAATACTACTTATGTCAATAGTAGATCTATCAGAATTTAATATTGTATGGATCTCATCAATTAAAAGAATTACACCCTGGCCAGATTCTTCTAATTCGTTCAGTACAGATCTCAATCTTTCTTCTAATTGTCCTCTAAATTTTGTACCTGATACTAATGCTCCGAAATCTAGTGAAATAAGTTTCAAATTTTTTAAAGCATCAGGCACCTTTTTTTGAGATATTAATTGTGCAAGTAAAAAAGTAATTGCTGTTTTACCAACCCCTGTATGACCAATAATTATTGGATTATTTTTATTTCTTCTAGATAGGACTCGCATTAAATTATTAATTTCTGATTCTCTACCGATTACGGGATCAAATGATCCTTGTTTTGCTTTCGCCGTTAAATCCTTTCCATAGATAGAAAGTGCTGATTGTTGAATAGAGTCTTCTATAAATTCAATATTTTTACTTTCATTTTTAGAAAGAACAATACCGCTTGGTGTTTGAATAGCGTCCCCATTGACTTTCTCATTGAGAGATTCATTGGAAAAATTTTCTACTATTTGTCTTCGCGTATTAATAGAGTTTTTTGGATTATTAAAAATTGGAAAGTTTTTTAATTCTGCTTCTAAGTTTTCTAATGATAAATTTCCTTGTTCAAAAACGTAATAACCTAACCTATTATCTTTTGCAATCGCTATCAGAAGATGTGGGATTTCTATTAAATTTGACCCCCATTGCGTTTTGATATGATTTGCTTCATCAAGTACTAATTCCAAATCTTCTCCAATAGTCAAAATATCTGAGTTACTAGTTGTATTGTCAGCTAAGAAATTTTCAGTGATATCCAGAACAATATCTTGATCAATACTTAAATTATCAATAAAATTAACAAATTTATTTGAGGTAAATAATGTTTGAACAATGTGTTCAATATTGAATTCATCATGTTTCCATTTTTTTGCGGTTTCTTCTCCTTGTAAAAGAAGATCCCATGAAAGATCACTAAATAGTTCAGGATTGGTTGTAAGAGTTCTGCTCATAAATAATGCAAAAAATTATCCAGGAATTTAATACATAATTAAATACTAAATAATTTTTTGCTTAATGATTGATAAAAAAATTTTTCGAATTAATTATATATTTTTTTCATAAAATTTTGTTTTCATAACAAACTAATAAAAATTTTTAATAGGGTATGTTGCTATTGACTTATTTTTTGTTTGAGATCGACTTCTATGATTGCGTTTAGGGTTATTATCTTTCTTTCAAATTTGGTTTTTAAAAAAAATTATATCTCTATTTTATTTCAGAAATTAGCCAAATAACTCAGCAATTAATAGGATTTATATAGTTTTTATTTAATTGTGAAAGAAACTTTTGATCTCTTAATTGATACAATCCATGCAAGACAAATTCTTGATTCAAGAGGAAACCCAACTATTGAGGCAGAGGTCTTCTTGGAATGTGGTATTAGCGGTAAAGCAATGGTTCCTAGTGGTGCCAGTACTGGTGCTCATGAGGCACACGAATTAAGAGATGGTGGAACAAATTATATGGGAAAAGGTGTTCTTCAGTCTGTAAATAAAGTTCATGAAACTATTTCACCAGCTTTATGTGGCTTATCTGCTTTAGATCAAAAAGGTATTGATCAGTTAATGATTGAAATTGATGGAGCAGTTAATAAATCAAATCTTGGTGCAAATTCTATACTCGCAGTAAGTCTCGCTACAGCTCATGCTGCTGCTAATGCACTAGAAATCCCCCTATATAGATATTTAGGTGATCCATTATCAACGCTTCTACCGGTCCCATTGATGAATGTAATTAATGGAGGTGCACATGCTCCTAACAAATTAGATTTTCAAGAATTTATGTTAGTTCCACATGGTGCAAATACATTTAGTGAATCCTTAAGAATGGGAACTGAAATATTTCATTCATTAAAAAATTTACTCAGTCTGAAAGGCTTATCCACTGCTGTCGGCGATGAAGGAGGTTTTGCTCCAAGTTTAGATTCTAGTGAGGAGGCAGGTGATTTATTGATTGAATCAATTCAAAAGGCTGGATACATCGCCGGAAAGGATGTCTCTTTAGCTTTAGATGTAGCAAGTACAGAATTTTTTAGTGAGGGTACTTACAAGTGTGAGGGGAGAACTTTAGATAGCGATCATATGATTGATCATTTATCTAAATTGGTTTCTAATTATCCCATTGTTTCAATCGAAGATGGATTAGCAGAGGATGATTGGGTAGGTTGGTCAAATTTAAATAAAGAGTTAGGAAGCAAAGTCCAACTTGTTGGTGATGATCTATTTGTGACCAATACTGAACGATTGAAAAAAGGTATCAAAGAGAACTGTGCTAATTCCATTTTGATTAAAGTTAATCAAATTGGAACACTTACTGAAACACTAGAAGCTATTGATTTAGCAAAAAGGTCTGGATATACAAGCATTATTAGTCATCGAAGTGGAGAAACTGAAGATACAACTATTGCTGATTTATCTGTGGCGACAAGATCAGGCCAAATTAAAACTGGTTCACTAAGTAGAAGTGAGCGTATAGCCAAATATAATAGACTATTAAAGATTGAAGAGGATCTTGGTCAGCAAGCTCAGTTCGCTGGAAAACTTGGTTTAGGTCCAAAAACTTTTTGATTCATTTTTTGAATCTCTCTAATCTTGAACCCTTTCTCATCTTAAATTGACAATTGATCCAATCCAAAGTTATTGGAGCAGCAAAAATAATTGGTAAAATTGCAAGATTTGAGTTGTTTTGTGAAACTAATAAGGCAGATGCAATACTTAAACTTCCAATTAATATTGAATGTCCAAGTGATTTTTGAGCTGTAAACATATTTTTGAACTGCCTATCTGATTCGCCCATTCTTACTTGAAGTTGTAAATCGCCTTGTTCTAAACGTTCTAGATTATCATCAATCCTCTTAGGTATTCCAACAGCTTTTGAACTTATTTCACCAACTTGCCTACCGAGCTGATTAATTAAATCATTCGGACTCTGATTATTTGAAGACATAATAGAAATTAAATAAGGTTTTGTAATTGATACAAGATTAAAGTTAGGATCTAACATCCTACCAACACCTTCGTATGTTGATAAAGCTCTCATTACAAAAATAAGATCAACTGGAAGTTTAAAAGGGGTTTCATAAACAAGTTCGTATAAATCTCCTGAAAGCTTATCAATAATATTAGGACTAAAAGGAGGAGTTAAGGCCTCTTTTAGCATAAGCCTTACTAATCTTCGAATAGGACCTACATCAATTCCTTCATAGATTAATCCTGCCTCTTGGAGCTGAGATACTAAGGATGAAGCATCTCTCAATGCCGCTGACCTTACCATAGAACCAATTCTTTTTTGCAAATTATTTGTAATATTGCCCATCATTCCAAAATCATAGAAAATTAATTTGCCCTCAGTTGAGACTGCTAAATTTCCAGGATGGGGATCAGCATGAAAAAAACCAAAATCCACTAATTGTTTGAGATAACTAATTGCGCCAACTTCTGCAATTTTTGTCAAGTTATAACTTTTATCTTTTAAATCTTTGATATTACTAATTTTTATCCCTTTTAAATAGTTTAGGCAAAGCACTTTTTCAGTACTCATATCCCATATAACTTCAGGGATAAGTATATTTTCATCATCAAGAAATTGTTGTCTAAATCTTGCAGCATATTGAGCTTCACAATTAAAATCTAATTCTTTCATTAGTACTTTTCTGCATTCTTTTGCTATTGCAACCCAATTTCTTCCTCTACTCCAATTTTTATTTTTTTGCAATATGAACGCAATTTGTTGCATGATTTCTAGATCAATTTTGAATAATGTTTTTAAATTTGGTCTTTGCACTTTAAAAACAACTTCTTTACCATTTTTTAAAGTTGCTTTATGAACTTGAGCTAGCGATGCGGAACCAATAGGTAAAGAATCTATTTCTTTAATATTTTCATAATTATTACTTAATTCATCTTTTATGATTTGTTTAGCTTTTATAGATGAGAAGGGAGGAACTGCATCTTGCAAGGTTGTCAATTCTTTTATCCATGTCCTTGGGATTAGGTCTGGTCTTGCAGAAAGAAGTTGTCCAATTTTTATAAAAGCTGAGCCAAGTTGAATTAATTCATTTGTAAGCCACTTTGCTCTCTTTTCTTGCAAATGGTTTTTTTGGGCGGATGATTTTAAGAAAAACCTAAAAATAAAACTATCAAACCATAGACCTGTTAGGAGTAAAAAAAGAGTTTTCCATATAAGAAAGCTTCTTTTTAATTTTTTTAAGTGAAAATATAATTTTGATTTAAACATATTTTTATTCAAGTAAATTATTTAAATTTTCTAAAAAAAATTTAATTGATTCAATTTTGTCTAAAGATTGTTCAATTTTGGGATTTAATGATGATTTTGGTTTTCTTAAATTATCATCACTATCAATTTCTTCTAATCTTTTTGCTTCTTGTATAATTTCATCTTTGAGATCTTCAATCTCTTTTTTTAATATTTGTGGAACTTCCTGTGCCACATTGGCTGCCTCTTCAACTTTACCTATAAATGTCTTATTTATTCTTTCACTAATTTTTTTCACAGTAGCTTTAATTAAATAATCAGAATTAGACATAAATTTAATAAACTATCAATTATCGTTTCTATTATTAATAATAGATGAAATAAAAGAAATTCAGCAAATTCATTTAGTTTTTAGAAATTCATATTTATATGCTTTTTATTGATGAGAGATAAATGAAAATAACAAACAGCAAAAATGATGCCTATTTAAGTTTGTATCTATATTGTACTTTTTTAGTTTTTTTCTTCTAACTTATATATCAGGTGGAGAATAGAAGTTTTCTAACCAAACAATAAGTTATTGCATTAATGGAGTTGCACTAAATTGGAAATTTTTGAATCTGATGTTGTTATTATTGGTGGTGGTCCAGCAGGATGTACTTGTGCTTTATACACATCCAGAGCAAATTTAAAAACAATTATTTTAGATAAGAATCCATCTGTCGGCGCTCTCGCAATAACTCATCAAATTGCTAATTACCCTGGAGTACCAGTTGATATTAGTGGTGAAAAACTTCTAGATCTAATGAGAGAACAAGCTATTGAATATGGTACAGACTATAGAAGAGCGCAAGTTTTTGGGATTGATGTGTCAGGTGAATGGAAAACTGTATACACTCCTGAAGGCACCTTTAAAGGTAAATCTCTCGTCCTAGCGAGTGGGGCAATGGGTAGGCCTGCTTCCTTTAAAGGCGAGGCAGACTTTTTGGGTAGAGGTGTGAGTTATTGTGCCACATGTGATGGAGCCTTTTATAAGGGAAGAGAGGTTGCAGTTATAGGTGCCAATAAAGAGGCTATTGAAGAAGCTAATGTTTTGACAAAATTTGCTTCTACTGTTCATTGGATTACCTCCAGTGATCCAAAGCCCGATAATGAAGAGGCTATGGAACTTATGGAATTATCAAATGTCAAACATTGGAGTAGAACTCGTTTACTTGAAATAGCTGGGGATGATATGGGTGTTAATAATATTACTGTTAAAAATAAACAGAAAGATGAACCAATTAATCTTTCATTAGAGGGTGTGTTTGTCTATATGAGTGGATCAAAACCAATTACAGATTTTGTTGGAGATCAAATTGCACTTAAAGAGGATGGGGGAGTTATTGTTGATGACTTTATGTCAACTAACTCTGATGGAGTTTGGGCTATTGGAGATATAAGAAATACTCCCTTCAAACAAGCAGTTGTTGCTGCTTCTGATGGATGCATTGCGGCTATGTCAATTGATAGATATTTAAACAGTAGAAAAAATATTAGAGTTGATTGGATTCATTCTTGAATGAATCTTTATTGTTATTACAATGGTGTTGCCTCTGATATATATGCCACTCCACCGTAATAGCTAAGTACAGATCTTATTTCATCTCTCATTTTATCAATTATTTCTTGTTCGCAAAATACAATTACATGTGCATTCGCACCTAATCCAGTGAATTCCATATCCTCAGTGACTACTCTTTCAGGACCTCTACCTGTTGCATGCTTCATTACAGTATAACCAGGAACATCGGCATTTTCCAAAGTGTTTAGGATTGCTTGAAGTTCTCTTTCACTAAAAATTAAATCTAATCTTTTCATTTGTTAAAAAGTTGAAATTGGTATAAATTTATTAACTAAGCTCATATACAAGGGTATCCCCAAAACTATATTGAAAGGAAAAGTAAGACCTAATGTAGTTGAGATGTAATAACTTGATCGTGCTTCCGGCACTGTCATTCTCATGGCTGCAGGAACAGCTAAATAAGAGGCACTTGCACATAAAACCACAAATAAGAAGGCATTTCCAGTATTAAGAGATAAAGATCGTGCAACTAACACACCAATAATTGAATTAAATATGGGCATTAGAACTGCAAAACCTATTAAGAATGAACCTGCCTTCTTTAGGCTTGGTAATCTTTGGGCTGCAACCATACCCATATCTAATAAGAAAAAACATTCCACTCCATAGAATATTGAGTGAGTAAAGGGATACATTTTCTCAACCGCAGATGGATTACTTAAGGAAGTTAAAAATCCAATTATTAAGCTCGTAATCAATAAATAAACTGATCCATTTAAGAATGATTCATGTAGAATTGAAGAAATATGTAATTTTCTTGATTCTGGACGATTTTTAGGTCCAGCAAATCTAACTAACAAAAGTCCAACTAAAATTGCTGGGGATTCCATTAATGCTAAAGCACCAACCATAAATCCATCGGAACCAATGTTTTGGCTAGCTAAGAAACTTTCTGCGGTAATAAAAGTAACTGCACTTATTGATCCGTAGGATGCAGCAATAGCAGCAGAATTGAAGACATTAAATTTTAATCTAAGAATTATAAATCCTAAGAGTGGTATTAATAATGACATTAATATTGCTGCACTTAAGGTCAGTAAAACTTGGTTATTTAGTATGCCACTTTCTTGTATACCGATCCCACCTTTAAATCCTATCGCTAGTAGTAAATAGAGAGAGAATAATTTTGGTAGAGGAGCAGGTATTTCTAAATCAGATTTACAAAATACTGCAATAACTCCAATGAAAAAGAAAAGTACAGTTGGTGCAAAAATATTTTGAAGTAACAAGCTTAAATCCATTGATTTATTTTTTTAGTTCATTAATTGCAATTTGCAAAGCTTCTTTTCTTGTAGTGATAATTCCTTCAACTCCAAATTTTGATAATCTTTCTTTCACTTTTTCATTAGCTCCCGCTACGAAAGCTTTTCTTGAATTATTCTTAGCTTCTTGCATCATATCTTCAATTGCAAGAGTTGCAGTTACTCCTAACCTTGGAACATCAGTTATGTCTAAAATAAGAATCTTGTAATTTCTAACCAGATTCATTCTATCAGAGATGCCTTTAGCAGCTCCAAAACTTAAAGGCCCTTTTAGCCTAAATAACATTACTTCACCTGAGCATTTATCAAGTAAATCTTTTTCTTCAGCAGGTAATAAATTTTTAGCTTTGATATTCTCTTTATCTAATGGATTATCAGCATCCATACCTTCAAGTTGAGTCTCAGTAATGGAGTCAATAGTAAGCATGTTTGCTATGAATACTCCAACAAGTACGGCCCATATTAAATCCCAAAAAACGGTCATTAAAAGGACGCCATACATTACTGCAGCAGTTTTAAGGGAGAGTTTATGAGCTCTTCTTAAAAATCCCCAGTCGATGATATCTAAGCCAACTTTAATAAGGATTCCCGCTAATAAGGCTGTGGGTATCTTTTCAGCTAATGGACCTGCACCAACAAGAACAATTAATAAAACCAAGGAATGCACCATTCCAGATATAGGTGTTTCTCCTCCGGATTTAACATTAATCACAGTCCTCATTGTAGCTCCAGCTCCAGGTAGTCCTGAGAAAAGTCCAGCCACCGCATTACCTATTCCTTGTCCAATTAGTTCACGATCTGAATTATGTTTGGTTTGTGAGATATTATCAGCTACTAATGATGTGAGTAGGGAGTCAATAGCTCCTAATACTGCTAACACTAATCCAGCTTTAAGAATAATAGGAAGATATTTATTAAAACTTGGTAGGCTAAGAGATGGCACACCTCTTGGAATTTCACCAATCCTATCTAAGGCACTATCACCAAAAATTAAAATAGATAAAGGGGTAACTATTAATAATGCTAATAGGGGAGAGGGTATCAATTCACTAATTTTCCTTGGAGTTAGGAAGACTATTCCTAATGTCATAATGGCGACTCCTATTGCTGCACCATTGGGTTCAAAATTAGAAAATACTGTCGAGAGAGATTCAATGACCCCACCACGTGTACTAATCCCTAACAACGGCCCGATTTGTAGAGCAATAATAATCACTCCGATGCCTGACATAAAGCCTGAGACAACCGAGTAAGGAACAAGAGTTATATATTTACCAAGTTTCAAAATGCCAAATAAGATTTGAAATAATCCACCAATGACGACTGCTGCCATTACTAAAGGCAAAATTTGGCCAGCGGAGAGATCTCGAGGAACTCCTACAGCTGCTAAACCAGCAACTACACCAGCTACTGTTACGCTCATAGGTCCTGTTGGGCCGCTTACTTGCGCCGGAGTTCCCCCGAAAAGTGCAGCTAAAAATCCAACCACAACTGCGCCGTACAATCCATAGATTGCACCACCAGGACCCAGTGCTGCATTGCCAAATGCTAAAGCCAGAGGTAAGGCTACAACAGCTGCCGTAATGCCTCCAAGAACATCTCCACGTACATTTCTGAGATGAAATCCATTGATTAAGCTCAAAGAAATTCTCCTTAAATAAAAGAATATTAATTTAAAATCTTATCTTGTTATGAACACAATTTGTTAAAACATTCAATTTGTGCAAAAAAAATCAATAAATGTTTTCTTAATTTATAAGAAGTTAGATTAATTTTATTCAAAAAGGCTTTTGTTTATCAAATTAATTATGTAATCTAAAATCTAAATTATTAAAAGCTTTTTATTTAAGAGTTATTTAGTAAGATATATAATCTAAAATTGCAAAATATCCCAATGAATTCTTTTATCAGGCCACGACGTTTAAGAAGAACAGAAGCTATTAGGCAAATGGTGCAAGAGACAAAAATTCAACCCGAGGATTTTATTTATCCCCTATTCGTTCATAACAAAGACTACAAAGAAGAGATTTCTGCAATGCCAGGAATTTATAGATGGGATATTTCTGGCTTGATAAAGGAGGTTTTTCGTGCCTGGGAGTTGGGTATTAAATGTATTGTTTTATTTCCTAAAGTAGATGACTCATTAAAAACAGAAGATGGAGCTGAATGTTTTAATGAAGCCGGAATAATTCCAACAGTAATTAGGAAAATAAAACAGGAAATACCTGAAATGGCAATAATGACTGATGTCGCATTAGATCCATATTCATGTGACGGGCATGATGGATTAGTTGACCAAGAGGGTAATATTCTGAATGATGAAACTATAGAAATACTTTCAAAACAAGCTCTTACTCAAGCCAGAGCAGGTGCAGATTTTATTGGACCAAGTGACATGATGGACGGAAGAGTTGGAGCCATAAGACAAACACTTGATAAAAATGGTTTTAAAGAAGTAGGTATTATTAGTTACACGGCTAAATATTCTTCTGCCTATTATGGCCCTTTTAGAACCGCTCTAGATTCAGCTCCAAGATTAAATCCTAATAAAAAGATTCCTACTAATAAATCGAGTTATCAAATGGATCCCGCAAATGCTAAGGAAGCTTTTATAGAGTGTGCCCTCGATCAATATGAAGGTGCAGATATATTGATGGTTAAACCTGGATTATCTTATCTAGATGTAATTTATAGACTAAATAATTTTTCTAATAAGCCAATAGCAGCTTATAACGTTAGTGGAGAGTACTCAATGATTAAGGCTGCTTCACTAAAAGGTTGGATAGATGAAAAAGATGTTGTACTTGAAACTTTACTAAGTTTTAAGAGAGCAGGAGCTAAATTAATACTTACTTATCATGCTTGTGATGCTGCTAATTGGCTTAAAAAGACTTAAAAAACTCATTAAATTAAGATTTATTGTTTATTCTGGTATTAATAATTTGAAAAATTTTGAAATTAGAAAACTCAAACGGTGTTGAAAGAATAGGTCATACAGCTTTGCGTGTAAAAGATCTTGATAGATCAAAATCTTTTTATATGAACTTAGGAATGAATTTGATATGGGATGACAAAGATTGGTGCTATTTAGAAGCAGGAAAAGGAAAAGATGGATTAGCTTTGCTTGGCCCAACTTATAAAGCTGCAGGTCCTCACTTAGCTTTTCACTTTGAAGATAAAAAAGAAATAGAAAAAATCCATTATGATTTGAAGAATTCTGGTTTAAAAGTTGGTGCCATTCATGATCATAGAGACGGAACGGCATCTTTTTATATGCAAGATACTGAGGGTAACTGGCTAGAAATGCTTTATGTGCCTGAAGGTGGAATTAAATCAAATATTTGAAAAAAATAAATGATTGAAGAAAATAATATAAATAAAGATTCTTTAGTTGGGAATCTGACAGAAGAATCTATAGAGCTGTTGGAATGGCCATTATTAAAGAAACAACTTTCTTCTTTTGCATCTACTCCTATGGGTAAAAAATCAATAATTGATTTTGAAATCCCATCAAGATTAGAAGATACTCAATATTTGTTAGATCAAACAAAGGAGATTTACTCATTAGAGAATGAACATGATCAAAACATTAATTTTGAAGGTGTATTTGATATAAAAAAAAATACCGAGACCTGTTTTAAAGGTGGAGTGATTAGTTCTGTTGAACTTTTAGAAATTGCTGATACTATTGCCGCTGCAAGAAAGTTAAAGAAAACTATCATAAATTCCGAATTAAGGCCCCAACTATCATTACTTTTGGAAAAATTAGTCGATCATGTTGAATTGGAAAAAATCCTAAAAAATGGTATTGAAAATAATGGAAGAATATCTGATAGAGCCTGCCCAAAACTTTCTGAATTGAGAAAGCAATTAATTTCTATCAAAAATGAGAGGCGTCTAATATTAGATAAAATTATTTATCAAAATAGTAACTATATTCAGGATGCAATAATAAGTGAAAGAGTTGGCAGACCCGTATTAGCAATAAAAGTAAATTTTATTAATAAATTCAAGGGCATTATTCATGACTCATCTTCATCAGGAAATACAATTTTTATTGAGCCAGATGCAGTCGTTTCAAAAGGAAATAAAATTGCATCATGTAAGGCAAAGATTGCGAATGAAGAATTTAAGTTATTAAGGGCCTGGTCTAATCTTATTTCAGAAAATAAAGAAACTCTTTTTTTACTGTCTGATATTTTATTAAGTATTGAAAATGCTCACATTCGATCAAGATATTCAAGATGGATTAATGGTCGTCCTCCTAAATTTGTAAGTGATTTAAATATTCAAATTACAGGATTTACTCATCCTTTACTTTTGTGGGAAAACAAAAATAATTATTCTCATAAGATAACTCCCATAGATTTTTATATTAAAAAAAATATTAAAGTTGTGTCAATTACTGGCCCAAATACAGGAGGAAAAACTGCAGCCTTAAAAGGCATTGGGATGGCTTTATTAATGGCTAAGTCAGGATTATTTATTCCTGCCAACGATCAACCAGTTATACCCTTTTATGCAAATATCTATGCTGATATTGGAGATGATCAATCATTGCAAGAAAATCTTTCTACTTTTAGCGGGCATATTTTGAGAATTAAAAAAATTTTTGATGCTTTATCGATTAAACAGGGATTATCTATTGTTTTGCTAGATGAAATTGGTTCTGGTACGGATCCTGAAGAGGGCACGGCCTTAGCTATTTCCCTTCTTGAGGAGTTCGCAAACAAATCTGACTTAACTGTAGCTACAACACACTATGGTGAAATCAAAGCGCTTAAATATAAAGATTCTCGCTTTGAAAATGTTTCTGTCAGTTTTGATGAAGATTCTTTAAAACCAACCTATACATTAAATTGGGGTATTCCAGGTAGAAGCAATGCATTAACAATTGCGAGTAAGTTTGGAATTAATAAGAAAATTATTGATCAAGCCTCTAATTATTTAATCCCAAAGGAAACAGACAATATAAACAAAATCATTAAAGGGCTGGAAGAACAAAGAACAAAACAACAAAGAGCCTCTGAAGAAGCTGCAGCCCTAATTGCTAGAACTGAAATTCTTTATGAAGAATTAAATAATAATTATAAATATCAGAAGTCTCACGCTAAAGAGATACAGGCTAGAGAAAAAGAAAAATTAACTAAATCAATTAAAAAAGCTAAGTTCGAAGTAGTAACACTAATTGAAAAACTAAGAAATAAAAATGCGACTGGTGAAGATTCTAGAAGAATTGGAAACAGGTTAAAAGAAATTGAGAAACAATTTACTAGTGATGATGGACAAAATATTGAGAATTTTTCATGGAGACCCAAAATAGGTGATGTCGTAAAAATAAAATCTCTTAATAGCCGCGGCAGAATAATTTTATTAGATGAAAAAACTCAAACATTTACAGTCAATTGTGGATCTTTTAACAGTGTTTTGTCTATTTCTGAACTGCAAGGGATTAATGGAGAACAACCAAATATTAAAGAAACGAAGTTTCAAATTAATTCTGCGAAGGAAGATTATACATTTGCGAAAGTAAGAACTGCAAAAAATACTATTGATGTTAGGGGATTAAGAGTACATGAAGCAGAAATTTTAGTTGAAGAGAAAATTAGAAAATTTCATGGTCCTCTATGGATTATTCATGGTATTGGTACTGGTAAATTAAAAAGAGGTATAAAAGATTGGCTCTCAGAATTAGATTATATTGATAAGCTAGAGGATGCAGCTCCTTCAGAAGGTGGCGCTGGCTGTACAATCGCTTGGATTAAATAGAATTCATTTATTAATACTCTCAATTCTCATCCTAAATCAACGTGCATTTCATTGATCAAGCAGAAGTTATTCTTAAAGCGGGTAAAGGTGGAGATGGAATAGTTTCTTTTAGAAGAGAAAAGTTTGTTCCTGCAGGTGGACCTTCAGGCGGTAATGGAGGAAGAGGAGGTTCAATTATATTTATAGCTGACAATAATCTGCAAACTTTGCTTGATTTCAAGTTTAATAGGGAGATCAGTGCAAAAGATGGAATCAAAGGTGGTCCTAACAAAAGGACAGGTGCTTGTGGAGAAGATAGGATTTTAAAAGTACCATGCGGCACAGAGATTAGAGATTCAAAGACTGGGATAATTTTAGGAGATCTAGTTGATAATAATGAACAAGTTGTAATAGCTTATGGTGGTAGAGGAGGATTAGGAAATTCTCATTTTTTAAGTAATTCCAATAGAGCTCCTGAATTTTGCATTGATGGAAGGGAAGGCGAGATTTGGCATGTAAAACTGGAGTTAAAATTAATTGCTCAAGTTGGAATTATTGGATTACCCAATGCTGGAAAAAGTACATTAATAGCCGCTCTTTCATCAGCTCGCCCAAAAATTGCTGACTATCCTTTTACAACTCTAATCCCAAATCTTGGTGTAGTAAGAAAACCAGATGGGAATGGTTGTTTATTTGCTGATATTCCAGGATTAATATCAGGAGCTGCTGAAGGGATTGGTTTAGGGCATGATTTTTTAAGACATATTGAAAGGACAAAAATTTTGATACATTTAATTGATGTATTTGCAGATGATCCAATAAATGATTTTTTAATTATTGATGATGAACTAAAAAAATATGGCAATGGATTGATTGATAAGTATCGAATTGTTGTTTTCAATAAAATGGAATTAGTTGAAGAAGAATATTTGAAATCGATAACTAAAAAGTTAGAAAATTTATCTAAAAAGAAAGTTTTAGTTATTTCTTCATCATTACGAAAAGGGTTGACCCAGCTTTTGTCTGAGGTTTGGAAAAAAGTTTAATAATGTAAATTATGAGATTTATAAAATTAAATACTTGATTTTGATCATGAATTTGGGCATTAATAAAATATTGAGCTAAAACAATTTTATGAACTTTTATAGTTGCTTTGATAAAACAGGAAAAGTAATTGCAAGATGCCAAACAAAACAAGAAATAGAGGTATTAAAAAAAATGGGAAGACCAATATTTGAAGTCAAAGAGATGAAGAATGAAGAATCGGTTGTATGCTCTTTGACGGGAAGCCCATCAGATTACAATATGGATTATTAAAAAAAAAATGGGTTATTAACCCATTTTTTTTATTCAAATTACGTGATTATTAATTAGTCGTCATAAACTAGACATTCAGGTTCATCTGGATTTGCATCGCAAAATAATTCAAGAGCATTAGGATCGTGTTTATCGTCAGGATGGTGATCTTTGTATTCTTCTAATTCCTTGAGTTCTTCAGTAAGATGCCTTACTTTTGGAAGATTTCCTTCTGCTTTAGCAGATTCGATTTCTGATTGATCTTTTTGGATGTGCTCGTCAATGGATTTCATCTTCTGATTCCCTGAATGAGTATTTAAGTACACAATAGTGAATTAATTCATAAATTGCATCCTATATAAGTTGAAATAATGATTAATCAGTAAATGAATAAAAAATTTAGAAAATTAAAATTTCTTTGAATTAATTAACTCTTCCAATGATGGATGTAATGGGATTATTTGGTTTGGATTTAAAGGAAAGATTGCTTGATAATAATCTTTGATCCAATTTTCATAAGAGCAAGTTTCTGATATACCTTTTAGTTTAAAAAAATTATATCTCCATAGAATGATACTTTTAAAAAAATAAATATCTTTTTCAGTACATTTAAATAACTTACTGTAAATATAATCCCATCTAATTATTGTTGGGAACAAATATATATCTGCTATTGATATTTTATTGCCTAAAAGCCATGGACCACCATTCTCTTTCAACAGTTTTTCAATAGTTGTTAAACCAGAAAAAAGCTTTTGACTTGCTTTAATGTATGCATTTTGATTTCTTGCGAATCCGCATTTGTAAACTCCATTATTTATGTCTTCATTGATGAGATCAAGAAGTTTTTCATCACAATCTTTTATTAGATCGCTATTCGAAAATGTATTAAAGGTACTTGAATTTAAAATATTTAAGATATCTCTACTCTCATTAGAGATTAATTGCATTTCTCGATTCTCATGTTTTATAAAGACAGGTACAGTTGCTCGAAATATATTAGTTTGATCGCATTTCGCATATACTTCTTTTAAATTCTTGCAATTATAAAAATCCTTTTGAAAAATCCATTCACCTGTTTGATATTTTGGTTTTAGAAATATAATTTTAATTCTGTTTGATAAGTTTAACAAAGTCCATGAAATGATTAACCGATGACACCAAGGACATGTTGAGCCTACCAATAAGTATAAATTTTTATTTTCATTAATATTAATTTCGGAGTTCTCATTGTATACAAATCCTTTTGGCCTTTTATAGTTACCTTTTTTATCGGATGGCGCAAACCCATCCATTAATTTCATCCAAAACCAAAACCAAAATTGCCTTGCGATAAATATTGTGTATTTATTAGGTTTCATAAAATTTTTAAAGCTATTTTATAAATATGATTGCAAAAAAATTACTTATAGTTTCAGGTACACATGGTAATGAATTAAATCCAGTTTGGGCTGTAAAAAAATTTAGAAACTTAATAAATAGATCTCCACAATCAAATTCCTTAGAATTTACTTTAGGAAATCCAAAAGCACTTGAAAAAGGATTGAGATATATTGATGTAGATTTAAATAGATCATTCAATGTCTTAAAGACTGCCTCTAATCAAAATTTCTACGAAGTCAATAGATCTGAATATCTCATTAGTGAATATGGCATTCAAGGACCTAAATCATGTCCAATAGTAATTGATTTGCACACTACAACCTCTTGTATGGGAACGAGTATTGTTATGTATGGGAGGAGACAAAGAGATTTTTGTTTAGCCGCAATCTTGCAAGCAAAATTTGGTTTGCCTATATATTTACATGAAAAAGATGTTAACCAGACTGGATTTTTAGTTGAGGCGTGGCCATGTGGACTTGTTATCGAGATTGGGCCAGTTGCTCAGAATCATTTTGATTCAGAGATTACGGAAAGGTTTTTAATAATATTGAGTTTTCTTGGGGATCTAATAAATAATTTAGAAAACAATAGGATTAATTTGCCAAGTGAGATATCTCTTTTTGTTCATCAAAAAAGTATTGATTATCCTAGAAATGAAAATAATGATATTAATGCTTTAATTCATCCCTTAAGGATTAATAATGATTGGAAAATGATTGAAGAGGGTGATCCTTTATTCATAAATATTGATAATGAAACACTAACTTATTCAGGGAAAGAAAAAATATACCCATTATTCATTGGAGAGGCAGCATACAGAGAAAAGAATATCGCAATGAGTTTTACCAAAAAAGAAATCCTAAAGTGTAATCAATCATGGATTAGTAGTCTTTTATCTTTTTAAATCTGTAAATCCCATAAAATGTTGATTAGGAGATATTTTTATATTTGAAAATGTTATTTAAACTATAAGTTTTTTTTATAATCAAAATTCCTTGATAGTTGTTTAGAGGTTTAAAACCTACGAAATTTTAAACTCTTTCAGACCAGTATACGACAGCCCCAATTGCTTCTAACTCCAGCCGCCTGCTCTTTGCAGAGGATAAAGGAATTATCTCCTTGGACCTTTTCCCATTAAGTAGCCACTCTAAGAGAACCAACTCGAAATTAGAATATTAAGAAAATATTAAATCATTGAGACTCTTTTTTGTAAAAATTGAACAAATTTTGTACTTTTTATTATTTTATTTACACAATTTTCATGATTTTGGATTAAAGTTCTAGGAGCAGATTATCTCTGCTTTTATTTACACGCCTTTTTAAGGCATACCTTACGAACTCATGACAACTATTCAGCAGCAGCGTTCATCGCTGTTAAAGGGTTGGCCACAGTTCTGTGAGTGGGTAACATCAACTAACAACAGAATTTATGTTGGTTGGTTTGGAGTTTTAATGATTCCATGCTTACTTGCAGCAGCGGCTTGCTTCATTGTTGCTTTCATCGCAGCACCACCAGTAGACATTGACGGAATTAGAGAGCCAGTTGCTGGTTCATTCCTATATGGAAACAACATCATCTCAGGTGCGGTTGTTCCTTCATCAAACGCTATTGGTCTTCACTTCTACCCAATTTGGGAAGCAGCGACTGTAGATGAGTGGCTATACAATGGTGGCCCTTACCAACTTGTAATTTTCCACTTCCTAATCGGTATCTCAGCATACATGGGAAGACAGTGGGAGCTTTCATACCGTTTAGGTATGCGTCCTTGGATCTGTGTTGCATACTCTGCACCAGTTTCAGCAGCTTTCGCAGTATTCCTTGTATACCCATTCGGTCAAGGTTCATTCTCTGACGGAATGCCTCTAGGTATCTCTGGTACATTCAACTTCATGTTTGTTTTCCAGGCTGAGCACAACATTCTTATGCACCCATTCCACATGGCTGGTGTTGCTGGAATGTTCGGTGGATCATTATTCTCTGCAATGCATGGTTCATTGGTAACATCATCTCTAATTAGAGAAACAACTGGTCTTGAGTCACAAAACTATGGCTACAAGTTCGGTCAAGAAGAAGAAACATACAACATCGTTGCAGCTCATGGCTACTTCGGTCGTTTGATCTTCCAATATGCAAGTTTCAATAACAGCAGAAGTCTTCACTTCTTCCTAGCTGTATTCCCTGTTGTTTGCGTATGGTTAACATCAATGGGTATCTGCACAATGGCATTTAACCTAAACGGTTTCAACTTCAACCAGTCAGTTGTTGACGCTAACGGTAAAATCGTTCCTACATGGGGTGATGTACTTAACCGTGCAAACTTAGGTATGGAAGTAATGCACGAGCGTAACGCTCACAACTTCCCACTCGATTTAGCTGCTGCTGAGTCTACATCTGTAGCTCTTACAGCTCCTGCAATCGGCTAAGCTTAAGGTTCTTAAAATTAAGATCCCCTTCGGGGGGTCTTTTTTTATGTCTATGAATAAATTCATTAAGTATTTTTATGATGAATGTATTTCGTAAATTAAGCACTAATTAAAATCTTTAAAATTTCAATTTAAATATTCAGATTGATAAATCTAGAGATGATAAATGATATTGGAAAATTGATAGCAAATCTATAAATCTAAGATTGATTTCAGAGTACTATCATTAAAGAAAGATTCGCTTAAGAAGAGATTTCAAATCAATTAGATGGATAAGTCTATACTCTTGTTATTTAATCATTAAAATTTATTATCAATCCCATAAGCTTTTGTAATTATCACTTTATAAAATAATCATCTATATTATTGAAAGCAAAATTAGTTTTGCTATACGTGCACGTCTCATATCGAGACATTTTTCACGAACTCATAATGACAACTATTCAGCAGCAGCGTTCATCGCTGTTAAAGGGTTGGCCACAGTTCTGTGAGTGGGTAACATCAACTAACAACAGAATTTATGTTGGTTGGTTTGGAGTTTTAATGATTCCATGCTTACTTGCAGCAGCGGCTTGCTTCATTGTTGCTTTCATCGCAGCACCACCAGTAGACATTGACGGAATTAGAGAGCCAGTTGCTGGTTCATTCCTATATGGAAACAACATCATCTCAGGTGCGGTTGTTCCTTCATCAAACGCTATTGGTCTTCACTTCTACCCAATTTGGGAAGCAGCGACTGTAGATGAGTGGCTATACAATGGTGGCCCTTACCAACTTGTAATTTTCCACTTCCTAATCGGTATCTCAGCATACATGGGAAGACAGTGGGAGCTTTCATACCGTTTAGGTATGCGTCCTTGGATCTGTGTTGCATACTCTGCACCAGTTTCAGCAGCTTTCGCAGTATTCCTTGTATACCCATTCGGTCAAGGTTCATTCTCTGACGGAATGCCTCTAGGTATCTCTGGTACATTCAACTTCATGTTTGTTTTCCAGGCTGAGCACAACATTCTTATGCACCCATTCCACATGGCTGGTGTTGCTGGAATGTTCGGTGGATCATTATTCTCTGCAATGCATGGTTCATTGGTAACATCATCTCTAATTAGAGAAACAACTGGTCTTGAGTCACAAAACTATGGCTACAAGTTCGGTCAAGAAGAAGAAACATACAACATCGTTGCAGCTCATGGCTACTTCGGTCGTTTGATCTTCCAATATGCAAGTTTCAATAACAGCAGAAGTCTTCACTTCTTCCTAGCTGTATTCCCTGTTGTTTGCGTATGGTTAACATCAATGGGTATCTGCACAATGGCATTTAACCTAAACGGTTTCAACTTCAACCAGTCAGTTGTTGACGCTAACGGTAAAATCGTTCCTACATGGGGTGATGTACTTAACCGTGCAAACTTAGGTATGGAAGTAATGCACGAGCGTAACGCTCACAACTTCCCACTCGATTTAGCTGCTGCTGAGTCTACATCTGTAGCTCTTACAGCTCCTGCAATCGGCTAAGCTTAAGGTTCTTAAAATTAAGATCCCCTTCGGGGGGTCTTTTTTTATGTTTTAATTTAATAGATTCAATATAATTAAACTAAAACAAACTTAATTATTTTATGGGTAATAGTTTTGGAAAGATTTTTAAAGTTAATACTTTTGGAGAGTCTCATGGAGGAGCTGTCGGTGTTATTTTAGATGGATGTCCTCCACGTTTGAAACTTGATATTGATTTAATACAAGATGAATTGAATAGAAGAAGACCAGGTCAAAGTCAAATAACTACTCCAAGAAAAGAAGATGATAAATTAGAAATATTGAGTGGAATAAAAGATAATATTACTCTCGGTACTCCTATCGCAATGATAGTAAGAAATAAGGATCAAAGACCAGGGGATTATAGTAATATTGAAAAAGTATTTAGACCTTCACATGCTGATGGGACCTATCATCTTAAATATGGCATTCAAGCTGATTCTGGTGGAGGTAGAGCTTCTGCAAGAGAAACAATAGGTAGAGTAGCAGGAGGAGCGATTGCTAAGCAATTCTTAAAGAAAATACATAAAATTGAGATATTATCTTGGGTGAAAAGAATTCATAATATAGATTCAGTTATCAATCCTGATAATGTCACCTTTGATGATATTGAATCCAATATTATTAGATGTCCAGATGTTGAAATAGCCGAAAAGATGATAAAAAGGATTACTGAATTACAGCAAAAAGGTGATTCTTGTGGAGGTGTCATTGAGGCTATTGCTAAAAACATGCCAAGTGGTTTGGGCATGCCAGTTTTTGATAAGTTAGAGGCTGATTTAGCTAAAGCCTTAATGTCTTTGCCTGCTACAAAAGGTTTTGAAATTGGTTCTGGCTTCTCAGGAACTTATTTGACAGGAAGTGAGCATAATGATCCATTTATTCAATCTAATGAAAATAATAAATTAAAAACATTATCAAATAATTCTGGAGGAATTCAAGGAGGTATTAGTAATGGAGAGATGTTAAAAATGCGAATTGCTTTTAAACCTACAGCAACTATAAGAAAAGAGCAGAAAACAGTTAATTCATCTGGTAAAGAAGTAATGATGAAAGCAGTTGGAAGACATGATCCATGCGTTTTACCAAGAGCTGTGCCGATGGTTGATGCAATGATAGCTCTTGTAATTGCTGATCATCTTCTGCTGAATCATGCACAATGTGGAATTATGAATTAATTTATTTATGTATTTTTATTCAGCTATTTAATATCTTAAATATTTCGGGATCAAATTTCTCACCATCATATCCTTTACTTCCAACAACAACTCCTCGAAAACCTAAAGATTTGAATTTATCAATGCTATTTAAACCTATATTACCAGCTCCTATAAAAGAAATTTGTTTAAATTTATTTATATCTAATAGGATATCTTTATTCGCAACTGGGAAGATTTTGATTATGCAACAATTATAAGAGATAGCCTCTTTAAAATCTTTGATACTGGTCATACCTGGAATCAATAAATAATTATTTTTTTTTGAATATATATATAAATGTTTATCCCAAAACCTCATCATAGAGAAATTAAGATCAAGCTTTAAAGAATCATCGATTGATTTCTTATTTATTAAAGATGCTGATCCAATTTGTAAATGAGGGAATTTAGATTTAATGTCTGACATTAAGTCAAACCAATTTATATTATCGACCCATGGTATTTCAAGAAATAATAAACCTTTATCTACAATAAGACTTAAATCTTGAATAAATTTTTTCTTAGCTTGTTCACTTTCATAAACAATATCTTTTGGTCTTGCTAATAATATGAAAGATTGAACTTTGAGAAATTTTTGGAAGTTATTTATCTTTTCATTTAAACTTATATCCGGCTTGTTGTTACAAGTAGTTGGCAACTTTAACCTCAGAACGATTTATTAAATCTTGGATATCCTCAGTATCTATGGTTTCTCTCTCAATAAGCATTTGTGCCATCTCATCTAACATACCCCTATTTTCAGTTAGTACTTTAGTTGCTCTTTTATAAGCCACATCAACAAGTTCTGAAACCTCAACATCAATTGTTGCAGCAGTATCTTCAGAAAAGTCTCTTTCAGATGCAATATCTCTGCCTAAAAACATACCACCTTGTGATCTCCCTAGTGCAACTGGGCCAATCTTTTCACTCATCCCAAACTTTGTAATCATTTGTCTAGCTACATTAGCAACCTGTTGTAAGTCATTGGATGCTCCTGTTGTAACTTCCTCCTCTCCATAAACTATCTCTTCAGCAACTCTTCCACCTAAGGCTACTGCCATTTGATTTTGAAGATATGATCTTGAATAAAGACCAGATTCTAATCTTTCTTCACTAGGAGTGAAAAATGTTAAACCTCCAGCTTGGCCTCTAGGGATAATAGATACCTTAGCTACTGGATCATAGTCGGGCATTAGTGCACCAACTATTGCATGTCCAGCCTCATGGTATGCAACTAATTCTTTTTTTCTTTCGCTAATTACTCTATCTTTTTTTTCAGGACCTGCCATTACTCTCTCAATTGCATCCCCAACTTCATCATTACTTACTTTATCTAACTCTCTTCTAGCAGCTAGGATTGCTGCCTCGTTTAACAAATTAGCTAAATCTGCCCCAGTAAATCCAGGTGTTCTTTTAGCAACTTTATCTAAATCTACATCCTTAGAAAGGGTTTTATCTTTAGCATGAACATTTAAGATTTGTAATCTACCTGCATAATCAGGTCTATCTACAGTTACCTGTCTATCAAATCTACCAGGTCTCATTAATGCAGAATCAAGCACATCAGGTCTGTTTGTAGCAGCAACTATAATTATTCCAGAATTACCCTCAAACCCATCCATTTCTGTTAGAAGTTGATTTAAAGTTTGTTCTCTTTCATCATTACCACCACCTAATCCTGCCCCCCTTTGTCTGCCAACAGCATCAATTTCATCTATAAATACAATACAAGGTGCATTCTTTTTTGCTTGTTCAAAAAGATCTCTTACTCTACTTGCACCAACCCCAACAAACATTTCAACAAATTCAGATCCTGATATGGAGAAGAATGGTACTCCTGCTTCACCAGCAACAGCTTTTGCTAAGAGAGTTTTGCCTGTTCCTGGAGGTCCAACAAGTAAAACTCCTTTTGGAATTTTTGCTCCAACAGCTGTAAATCTATCAGGGCTTTTAAGAAAATCAACAACTTCAGATAGTTCAAGTTTTGAACCCTCCACGCCAGCTACATCAGCAAAAGTAACTTTGGTAGAAGGTTCCATTTGCAATCTTGCTTTACTTTTACCAAAATTCATTGCAGGATTACCTCCTCCGCCTGAACCGCTTTGGGCTCTTCTAAATAAGAAAAATAGTGCTCCAATTAATATGATTGGAAATAGCAAACTACTAAAAGCTTGTTGCCATGGGCTTGATAGCTTAGTAGGTTGAACTGCGATATCAACATCATTATCTGTAAGAATCTTCAATAAATCTTTATCAGGAGCCAGGTTAACCTCAGATCTACTTCCATCATTTTCAACTACTAGAGCAGTTCCATTATCAGGTGAAATTAAAACTCTGCTTATTTCTTTTTCTTGAACGGCTTCTATAAAGTCACTGTATCTCAAAGTTTTTGTAGCACTTTCAGTATTTGGTCGATCTAGAACTGATGTTCCTATAAAAATGACTGTAATAACTACAAGAACGTAAAGTCCAATGTTTCTTAAGCGTTTGTTCACGATAAAATTTTTGCAATACACATATATTAATAAGAATAAATCATTATTAGGACTGTCTTAGTACATCTACTACACTTTTAAAGGCAAACCATTCAGGAATTTCCTCTCCATTTCTCAATTTCTTTCTAAATTCTGTTCCGCTTAGTTTCATGATTTGATATTTTTTTTCATTAGCTTCCTCTGCAGTTATGTATCCTTTTTCTTTTGTATAGACTAAGTTTTTAGATGGAACAACTTTCATATTGAGTTCAGAAGTACAATCTCTAGCAAAATTTTGTGCATCGTAGGGACCATAAAAATCTTCACCACTCTTAGACGATTTACATCCCGCCATATCTCTTCCAATTATAAAATGGGTACACCCATAGTTTCTTCGGATAATCATGTGCTGCAATGCTTCTCTTGGACCGGCCATATGCATTGAGTATGGCAAATAAGCCCACTTTATTCGTTGACTTGCGATTTCTTCTGACAACTTTTTATAAGTTAAATATCTAACTTTGCCTGGAATATCATCTTGTTGCGTAGGTCCACATGTTGGATGTACTAAAACAATCGAATTTTGAGATACATTCTCAGATTTAAGGGCACTCGTAAATAATTCATAATGTGCTCTATGTATTGGATTTCTACATTGAAATGCTACGACATCATGATTAGCGGGTAAGGAAGATCTTACCTCAACTGGAGTTTGGCATGGAAATTCTCTCTTTGGGAGCTCTAAACCATAAATTTTTCCTCCAATATAATATTTTTCTCTCTCATGGAATATCATTGATACGGCGGGGTGTTCTAAGGAAGTTGTTCCATAACAAAATTGAGCTTCTAATTCTTTATCTGGTTCCCATTTAGATTCGATTTCTAAAACGGCTAAATTTTGACCTTTATACTTGAGCAAGATTTTTTTCCCTTTTTCAAAATTATTATTATCCGTATCTAAAACAATTGGTAATCCAAATAAAAAACCTTCTGTATTTCTATGATATTTTGTAACTGATTTATAGTCTTCTTCATTCATAAATCCTTCTAATGGCGAGAATGCACCAATCATTAGAAGTTCTACATCGCAAGCATTTCTCTCACTGCATTCATGTTCAAAGTCTATTTCAGATAATAAATCTTTTATTTGATTTTTATCTTTTAGGATTAGTTGTTTGAGATCACCTCCATAAGGAGGAATTAACCCCATTTGATCTCTTTCTATATTTTGAGTTTTAATCATAAATTTGAGTAATTTATTTTAAAGTTTTACATAAAAAAAGAGGGTGCCTTTAGAAACCCTCTTTATAAAATGTACTTTAAGCTTTTCTACCATATAGCTCACCGATTATTTTTACATCAACAGGTTCTTTAGATCCCATATCTGTATCTGATGGTTGAATTGCCTCAAAAGTTCCTGCGAATTCATCTGTATCACTATCAACACTTGTTATTGAAAGTTTTATTGTTCCAGTTCCATTTACATCAACTTTAATATTCTCTTTTGCAAGTTCCTCATCATCTCCTCCCAAAGCGACTAAGCCCTGAGCATATTCAACACCAGTGTTAGCAGCCCTCGCTTTTGGATCTAAAAAATCACCAGTTCTGTAATTAGGCGTAAAAGTAGATCCGCTTACCTCAGTACCTGGTTCTATTGATGAAGGGATATTAGCTGTTAAATCTTTTGCTGAAAAAGCAAATGGGACTTCTAATCCCCCAGGTGTTAAAACTGTGATTAATTGAAAATCAATACCACCTTTTTCTGTGAATTTTCCAGAATCTATGTCTCCATAAACTTCAGTTACTGTTGTATTATTTCTGGGACTAATAATTTTTGTTGAGACAAAGTCAGCTTTTTGACGCTTTGAGCCTGGTACTTTGACATAAACTTCAGTCGGATGCATACATATTCCTTTCAAAGAATCTCCATTACTTATTGAGATGGAGCCATCTAAGGAAGAATCTAATGCAGGACAATCATTGGCCTTCCCAGTATTAACAACGTCAGTGAATTGAGCATTACCTCTTTCAGAAAATGCATATGTTCTTAATGGAACAAAGGCTATTGTTATACAAAATGAAATGACCAAGGCCAAGAATGAACGAATTCTCATAATTAAAATTTCAATAAAGTTCTGAGTCTGCCGGTAAAATTTTACCTTTAATGTTCAGTACGGATAATACAAGGGAAAGAAGCATAAATGTTGGTCATTTTTTGCCTCGAAACAACCCGTAGCGTTAAATTTTTTTTAAAATCTTGATTTATACTAAGCTAAAAAGACTCTATAACAGCATTTATCTAAATTAAAATTACAAAAAAATACAAATATTAAAATTTTGATTTATTTATCAATTGAAATAATTCTATTAATTAATTTATTAGCTAATTCTAATTTAGATGATTTTTCAATGTATTCTTCCATCCCTTTTTTATCAAAAAGCCAGCCTTCATTTTCAGATCCTTCACCAAAACCTTGTCCATCAATATCGATTGGATTTGCAAAAATTAAATCACAACCTTTTCTCTGAAATTTTTGTTTAATTGTCTCTCTAAGATTTTCATGGGTGCCAGTAAAAGCACAGAAACCTATAAATACTTGATTATTTCTTTTTAAAGTTGAAACTTCCTTCAATATATCGGGTACTAGTTCTAGATTATTAGCCAGATGTTCTTTCAGATTGTTTTTCGGAACTTTGTAAATAGTATTTTCTTTAATTTTGATATCAGCCACAGCTGCATTCATAAAAAAGTAATCATAATTATGTACTTTTTTTTGAATTAAATTACTGAGCTCTAATCCATTTTGAACTTCGTATGATTCAATTCCGTCAATTATTTCTTTACTTAGTTTCAAAGGACCATGTATATAAGTTACTTTTGCGCCTCTGAATCTAGCTACTTGAGCTAGAAGAAGACTCATCTCTCCAGAACTATTATTTGTAATCATTCTAGCTGAATCTATTTTTTCCGATGTTGCACTACCAGTTACTAAAAAAGATTTATTCGCTAAATCATTAAAATCTCTTCGTTTTTCTAATAATGCAAATTTAATAGCTAATAGTATTAAATCATTTGTAGGGATTTTCCCTATCCCATATTGATCACATGCTAGAAGTCCTTTTAATGGTTCTATAGATAATGTATTTTTAAATGTTTTTAATTTTTTATAGTTTGATTTAACAGCTGGATTCAGCCACATATTTGTGTTCATTGCAGGTGCGACGATTATCGGTTTCGTATTTGCAATTAGTATGCTTGAAACTAAACCCTCTGCATTCCCATATACCCACTTAGATAATGTAGTTGCAGTCAAAGGTGCAATGAGAAGGATATCTGCCCATTCACAGAGAGTAATATGCAAAGGTTTTGATTTTTGATAATTCCATTGATCAGCATCAGTTATGCACTTATTTCTGCTTAATATAGAAATTGAAAGAGGTTGAATGATTTTTTCAGCATTTTTTGTAATTACGCATTTGACAGTATAATTTTCTTTAATTAATTTACTAACCAATAAAGGTATTCTTACAGCGGCAATGCTTCCGCTTATTAATAATAAAATCTTTAATTTTCTTTTTTTATTTGATTTCTTCAATTTTTGTTTTTTAACATTTTAACTTATTGCTTAATTGCCTAAATAAAAATTTTTTATTTTCCAAATTATTCAAAAAATATTAAATTAACAGCGATCAAAAATAATGTAATTAATATATATCTAAATATTCATTTCAACAATGTCCCAAACCAAGAGAGAACAGGTTGTAACTCACATCAGATATCTTAGACAAGAATTGAGAGAAATGCATCAGGGAATACAAGAAGATGGTTTTTTCCCTGAGCCTGGAGAATTGAGAGGTATTCTCGCTCAAATGGAGGCACTTCTTGAATTATTAGAGGGTAATCAAAAAATTAAACCAGCTTCAGATTTATTATGAGCTATTAATTTGACGAGATGACTATAAGACCTCAAAAAACAAAATTTCAAATAATAATCGTAGATAATTTTAAAACTCTAAGTAATTGGGCTTTAAACCCCTGGAGAAGATATTCTTTTGCTCTTGTTATTTTTTTTATTGGATATTTCTTTGGGAGCTCATTAGGAATGATAAGTGCAGTTTATAATTTGATGGATCCTCTAAGTGCTTTAATCTCAGTATTAATAATTGAAATATTAATAAAAATAAGAAGGGCTCTGTTAATTGATAAAAATAAAAAATTTTTTCTTTTAATAACAGATTTTCTGAGAATAGGTTTACTTTATGGTTTTTTCACTGAAAGCCTCAAATTACTTTAAATCCCAAATTGACTTTGCTTAATAAATATAAAAGTGCCATTCTTACTGGTACTCCATTAGCAACTTGATCGTTTATGAGACAATTGGGATATCTATCAACTATTTGGCTACTGATTTCTACATCACGATTTAAAGGACCGGGATGGAGGATAGGAACCTCCTTCTCACAAATATCAAGCTTTTGTGATGTTAAACAATAATCATTACAATAAGACTTAATACTCGTTAGAAAATCTTCCTTCATCCTTTCTTTTTGTAATCTTAATGTGATTATTGCATCAGCATTTTTGATAGATTTTTCAAGTGATCTAGAAATACTAATTTTGCCTCGATCTTTAATGGGATCTACTAAGTCATATGGGTTGTCATAATTCAAAAAATTTGAAAATTCTTCAGGTACCAAAGTTTTAGGGCCACACAGAACAATATTTGCTCCAAATGCTGTTAAGCTCCATATATTTGATCTTGCTACTCGAGAATGAAGAATATCTCCAATTATTAAAATTGTTTTATTAAATAAAATATTTGGATCGAGATTTATTGGCGAGAAAAATTTTGTTAGTGTGTATAAGTCTAGTAGGCCTTGACTCGGATGACTGTTAAATCCATCCCCTGCACTTAAAATAGATGTTTTAAAACCATTTGAATCTAAATTTTTTGAAATCTCAAAAGGTGAATTATTTAATGAATGTCTAATGATTAAAATATTGGACCCCATAGAACAATAGGTTCGCGCAGTATCTAGATATGTTTCTCCTTTTGCTAAAGAACTTGATGAGGGATGGAAGCTTAGAAAATCTGCTGAGAGTTTTTTGGCTGCAAGCTCAAAACTATTTTTAGTTCTTGTGCTTGGTTCAAAAAATAAGGATGTAATTAAAAATCCTTTTAATGAAGGTAAATTTTTAATATCTGCACTAGTTACTGATTTGAATTTATGTGCTAAATCAATAACAATTTTAAAATCCTCTTTTGAAAAGTTTGAGAGAGTTAGGATATGTTTATGTGGCCAAGAGTTCATATGTATTTAATGCTTAAAGTCTTTAAATTTATTTTGTAATTTAGGAATTTTGTCTCCTTTTGCTCTTTTACTGACGCTTCTACTACTCTTTAAGTACCACCTCCATTTTAAATTTACTGCTTTTGAGATACCTATTCTCGTAGTTTGGACCAACTCTTCATTATTAATATTAATATGACAATTAAAAATTTTTAGGAAATTATTATTGTAACTTTTTAATGAATTTAATTTTGAGTCAATTTGAAATTTCTTTGTTAGATTCCCTGGCCCCGAAGCTATTCTCTCTTCTTCTTGAGAAATAAAAACTGATCTAATTAAAACTCCACTAGCAAAATTATTTTTGTGGGTTACTAAATTAAAACAATAGTGAATGCCATAAGATCTATAAACATAAAATAACCCTGGCTCCCCAAAAAGTGTTTGATTTGCTCTAGTTCTTTTATTAAAACCGTGGCAAGCCTCTTCTTCTTGAGAATAGGCTTCCGTTTCTACTATTATCCCTTCTTGTATTTTATTCCCATTATGCAGTCTAACAATAAGACATCCAATTAATTCGGGAGCAACAATACTAGAGTGGCGAGAAAAAAAATCTTTATTAAGTATTTTTTTAATTACCGTAAGTCAATTAACTAACTATATTTTTAGCGGG
>CACNSV010000008.1 GCA_902623195.1 uncultured Prochlorococcus sp.
ATCAGATAAATCAGGTTTTTTTAAAGTAGACATATTTATTTAGGTATTAATAATTAAAATATTATATGTTTTATAGAGGTCCTGAAATACCTTGTTTACGAATCATTAGAAAGTGCATAAGCATAAAAACAGCTAATGACCAAGGCAAAACAAATGTATGTAAACTGTAAAACCTCGTGAGAGTTGACTGACCAACACTTTCTCCTCCTCTAAGGAGTTCAACCATAAAATCTCCAATGATAGGTATTGCCGCAGGAACACCTGAAACAATTTTTACTGCCCAATATCCTACTTGGTCCCAAGGCAAGGAATAACCCGTAACACCAAAAGCAACAGTGATGACAGCCATTACTACTCCTGTAACCCAAGTAAGTTCTCTTGGCCTTTTGAACCCTCCAGTTAAATAAACTCTAAATACATGAAGTATGAGCATTAAAACCATCATTGAGGCGCTCCAACGATGCACAGATCTTATTAACCAACCAAAACTAACATCGGTCATTAAATAACTCACAGAATTATAAGCTTGCGTTACAGTAGGCTTATAGTAAAAAGTCATTGCAAAACCGGTTGCAAACTGAATTAAGAAGCATACTAATGTTATGCCTCCTAAACAATAGAAAATGTTTACATGAGGTGGTACGTACTTTGAAGTTACGTCGTCAGTTATGTCTTGAATTTCAAGTCTTTCTTGAAACCAATCATAAACGGATGAAGAATTCGCCATCCAAAAAAAAGCTTTGATACTAGGAGCTTACTTAAAAATCACTAATTTGGTGTTAACATTTAACCCAATGCCATCAACTTTTAACAAATTTTTATTATTCAAAAAATGGGTCATGATTTTCATGATCATGTTTTTTTCTACTATATTTTTTGGTATTCCTAGTGCCTATGCGCTAAGTGACAGCAAACAGATTGTGCTGGATGCTTGGACACTAGTAAATGAAGGATATTATGATCCTGAAATTTTTGATGAAATTCAATGGAAAAAAATAAGACAAAAAACTTTACAAAAATCTATAGACACAACTGAAGATGCTTATTCAGCTATTGAAGAAATGCTAAAGCCTCTTGAAGATCCTTATACAAGAGTTCTTAGACCTAAGGATTATGAATTGCTTAAATCAAGTAATTTAGGAAGTGAAATTAATGGAGTAGGATTACAGCTAGGAGTTGATGAAAGTAACGGTAAAATAAAAGTAATATCTACATTAGCTGGCTCACCTGCTGAAGATGCTGGAATAGCTTCAGATTTTTTTATTGAAACGGTGGATGGTCAATCAGCTATAGAACTAGGACTCGCTAATACAGCCTCAAAGCTTAGGGGCGAAAAAGGTTCCAAGGTTCTTGTACAAATTTCAACTGATGATGGAGAAATAAAAGAGATAGATCTTGAAAGAAGATCAGTTGATCTTAGGCCAGTAAGAACAAAAAGATTAAGAGATGAATCACACACATTGGGTTATTTAAGAATTACTCAGTTCAGTGAAAGTGTTCCAAAAAAAATTGAAGAGGCTCTGCAAGAACTTAAGGAAAAAGAAGTTGAAGGAATAATTCTTGATCTTAGAAATAATTCAGGGGGTCTTGTCAGCTCAGGTATCGCAGTAGCAGACTCATTCTTGAAAGAAAAACTTATAGTTGAAACTAAGAATAGAGACGGAATAAAAGATTCGATAATTTCAGAAAAAAATACCTTTTTCGATGGGCCTATGGTCACAATCGTAAATAAAGGAACTGCTAGTGCTAGTGAAATTCTTGCAGGAGCTTTACAAGACAACAAAAGGTCTGCTCTTATCGGTAAGCAAACATATGGCAAAGGGTTAATACAATCGTTAAAGAGCTTAAGCGAAGATAGTGGAATTGCGATAACTGTTGCGAGTTACCTAACACCTAATGGAAATAATATTCAAGGAAGAGGAATTATTCCAGATAAAATACTAGATTTTTCAGAAGCAAAAGATTATGGAAGTTCAGACGATAAATGGGTAAAGGATTCTGAAATTTATTTAAACTCCTTATTAGATAAAGTCGATGAAAAATCCACAAAGGAGCCATTGGAAATAACTAATGAGATTAAAGAAATTTCAAACAATGATGATTGAATTAATTAATTAATTAAATTTTAAAGTTTTAAATAAATGTACAAAAAAAGAATTTTTCATGATCCTATTCACAAAGAAATAGTCATAGATAGTTCAAAGGATGAGGAAGTGATGATAATGGAATTAATAGAAACTGATGCATTTCAAAGACTACGTAGAATTAAGCAACTTGGAACTGCTTCGTTGGTATTTCATGGAGCCGAGTCAAGCAGATTTACACATTCTTTAGGTGTATTTTGTGTTGCAAGAAAAATTTATAAAAGACTTTTAGAAATTGATCCTAAATTTGAAACACATAAATTCACACTTTTTGGAGCAGCACTTTTACATGATGTAGGACATGGACCTTTGAGTCATACAAGTGAGGAAGTTTTTTCTCATAATCATGAAGATTGGTCAAAGTTTTTAATAAATAATCATGAGCCCATAAATACAATTTTAAAAAAATATGATGATGCACTACCAAAAAAAATTGGTGAATTATTTTCCTCTAAAAATTTAATATCCCATCCACTAAAAACTTTAATTAGTAGTGAAATTGACTGTGACAGATTAGATTATCTTTTAAGAGATAGCTATAATACAGGCACAAAATATGGTTTGGTTGATTTAGAAAGAATTATTTCCGCACTTACATTTTCTCCAGATGGAGGTATTGCTATACAACCAAAAGGGGTTATTGCCATTGAACATTTTTTAATACTTAGAAATATAATGTATCGAACTATTTATAATCATAGAATTAATGAGATTTGCACTTGGATTTTAGAGAATATTTTTAAAAAAATTAGAAGTGAATTTAATAATAAAATTTGGATTGATGAATGCCTGAGAAGCTGGATTTTCACACCTCAATCACTTAGTGTGAAGGATTTCTTGTCTAATGATGATATTAGGATTTACTATCATTTAAACAAGTGGAAAGATGATGCTCCTAAGCCTATATCAACACTTTGCGATATGTTTATGAATAGAAAATTATTGAAAGCAGCAAATATAAATTTTCTAAGCAATATAGATAAGCTTAAATTGCTTGCTTTTGCAAGAAAAAAGGCTGTTAAGTTAAATTTTGATCCAACATTATTTTGCGGTATTAAGGAGAAAAAATTTAATGGTTTTGAATCAAACAATTCTTTAAAAGTTTGGAATGGCAATATTTTAAAAGAATTGGATACAGAATCTGCATTAATAAAAATTCTTATCCAAAATCAAGAAAATTCATTATTAATTTATCCATCATGTATCCAGGAAGATATCCAAAAAGAAATTATAAATTTAAAAGAAAAAACATAAATGAAATTAGTTATTAAAGAGAATCATAAATTTATTAGTTTTTTCTCAGACACGATAGTAGGGTTTAATAAATATATAAATCAAATTGATACAGTTAATAAAAAAATTAGCGCAAATTTATACTGTAATGAAAAAAAAATCTTCTGTAACGAATTATTGGCATTAAAAGAATTATTAAAAAATTCAAATATTAAATTGACCAATGTTTATTCATCTTCAAGAGAATCATTTATCTCAGCAAACTCTTTAAAAATAAATAGCATTTTTTCTTATGAAAATTTTGACAAATTTAATCCAATAATTGAAGATCAACATGATGACAAAGACCTTACACATTTTGGGATGGTACGTTCAGGAGATCAAATATCTTCAAACGGTAATCTTTTTATAATTGGAGATGTAAATCCTGGAGCACAAATATCAGCCAAAAAAAACATTTATGTTTGGGGAAAATTATGTGGCGTCGCATTTGCTGGAAAAAACGGCAAAGATAACTCAACAATCTCATCATTGTATTTAAATGCTCTACAATTGAGGATTAATGAAACTGTCGCAATAGGTCCTAAAGAAAAACCTAAAAATAATTATCCAGAAATTGCTCTTCTTGAAAATGGTAAAATCATTATTAAACCCTTAATAATAAATTTTTAAAATAAAGCAAGATTTTGAAAAATAAATTAATTACTAATAACAATTTTAGATTTACTTAATTTTTGTTGTTTTTAATATCAAAAATTTAAATTATTATCTACACAAATTGATAATTTATCTTGGCGAAAACTAGTCGCACAATTTTAATTTGCTCAGGGAAAGGTGGCGTTGGTAAAACAACCTTGACAGCAAATCTTGGAATTGCATTAGCAAACAGTGGTACCTCAACCGCTGTTCTTGATGCAGATTTTGGGTTAAGAAATCTAGACTTACTCTTAGGACTAGAGAATCGAATTATTTACACTGCACAAGATGTACTAGATAATAATTGTCGACTAGATCAAGCTTTAGTAAGACATAAACAAGAACCAAATTTGGCTTTATTACCAGCTGGAGATCCAAGAATGCTTGACTGGATGAAACCTGATGACATGAAAAAAATTAGTAATTTACTATGTGAAAAATTTGAATATGTTCTTATTGATTGCCCCGCAGGCGTTGAAGATGGATTTAAAAATGCTCTTGCAGCCTCCAGAGAAGCAATAGTAGTCACTAATCCAGAATTATCAGCAGTAAGAGATGCAGATAGAGTTGTTGGAATTTTAAACACTTGTGATATTCAACCTATCCAACTAGTAGTCAACAGAGTAAGGCCTACTATGATGGCTAACCAAGAAATGCTTTCTATTGAAGACGTTACTTCAATACTTTCTTTACCACTATTAGGAATAGTGTTAGAAGACGAACAAGTCATCATAAGTACAAATAGGGGAGAACCCTTAACTTTAAATAGTAAAAAATCTCCAGCATCAAAGTGCTACTTAAATGTTTCTCAAAGACTTAGAGGTGAAGAGGTTCCAATAATTGATCCAAACAAAGCAAATAAAAGCTTAAAAGATAAATTTCTAAAACTAATGCAAACCAAGATTTTTTAAAAAATGACACTTCGAGACCTTATTAACAAATTATTAGGTAGAGAAACTGCAAGTGCTAATACTGCCAGAGAAAGACTTCAACTAGTCTTAGCACATGACCGAGTTGATATGAGTTCATTATCAACAGATCTCCTTGATAAAATGAGAAAAGAAATTTTAGATGTAGTTGCAAAATATGTTGAAATTGATTTCGATGAAGTTGCGGTAAGCTTAGAAACCGAGGATAGAATGACTGCTCTAGTAGCAAATTTACCCATTAAAAGAACAATTTCTGGAGAAATACAATTTAAAAATATTGAAAAAAAAAATAATTCAAAATAAATTTTTAAAATTTACCAATCTTTATGTAATATAGGTCTTGTGCCGGCTTAGCTCAGCGGTAGAGCAGCGCTTTTGTAAAGCGAAGGTCATCAGTTCAAATCTGTTAGCCGGCATATCTTTTCAATCTTTTTTTCCTGTAAACAAAAAAGAAAAAATGATTAATAAAATAATGCCCAATATTCGAATTTCAAAGATCCTTATAAAAATTTCAGACAAAGGTTTTATGATCCAATAAAAAAATGATTGAAGCAAAATAATAAAAAAAATTAAAGAATACATTTATATGATTTTTGAGATAGGAATTTGTCCTTCTCTAACTAATCTCCATTGTCCTTTTTTTACCCAAGATATTATTGTACTTCCAAGACCACTACATTCTTCCCAAGGAACGGGTCCTAAGAGATCAACTTCGGGTAAATCATTAGAAACTGATTCTGCATCAAAAGATGTATCTAATCCAGAAATATTTGCACTTGAAGTAGCCAAAGGACCAGTTTCTAGTATTAGAGATCTCGCAGTTAAAGAATCAGGAATCCTTATCCCTAAGGTATTCTCACAAGAACTAAAATTTAAACTTTTTGTCTTTTTAATAGGGATTACTATAGTGAGTGGGCCAGGCCAAAAATTATTTGCAACTTTTTGAAAATCATCCCTTGCATCATTATCGACATAATCTATAACTTGCTGAAATTCTGATCCCATTAAAATTAATGCCTTATTTTTATCTCGTTTTTTTACTTCGTAAATTATTTCAGAATACTTTGGCATACAACCAATAGCTGGAAGAGTATCGGTCTGAAATATAATAGGTTTACCTATTTTTAATTTTTTGAAAGCTTCGATTTGGCTAATTATTTTCATATAAAATGAAAATTTGAATTAATCTATTTATATCTTCCAATTGTAAATCTTCCAATACCAAATATATCATTAATAGTCTTTAAGGAGTTAAATCCATATGCTTGCATTAAATGTTTAATTTCTTGAGATTGATCAAAATGATTTTCAAGAATAATCCAACCACCTTTTACAAGGAATTTTGGAGCATCTGAAATGATTTGTTTGATATGAAACAAACCATCTTCTCCACCATACAAAGCTTTTTTAGGCTCAAAGTCTTTTACTGAAGATGGTAGTCTTTCATAAACATTACTTGGGATATAGGGTGGATTGGAGATAGCCAAATCAATCATTCCGGCATAGTTTTTTAAAGGTTCCCACCAATTCCCACAAAAAAATTTAATATTTGAATCTGAGGAAATTTTCTTGTGATTTTTTTGTGCAACATTAAGGGTGTTCTTATCTATATCAGTAGCTAAACATTTCCAATCTTTATTTTCATCGGTTAAAGATATCGCGATAGCTCCTGAACCTGTGCCTAAATCGGCAAAAATTATTTTTTTTGCTTCAGTACTAATGATATCTTTGGCAATTTCAATAATTTGTTCAGTCTCTACACGTGGAATTAAAACATCGGTAGAAATTTCAAGCTTACAGTTTCGCCAGTATGAGCTACGACATATATATTCTATCGGTTTGGAATGTTGAGTATGTTCTACCCATTTTCTCTTAAGAGAATGAAAATCTAATTTTAATGATACTTTCTCTTGAGAATTTATTTTTAATAAAACTAAATCAGTTTTAGAAATGCCCCCTATTAAATCTAGTAGTAAATAAAGATCATCTATTTCTTGATTACTGGTTTTGATGTCCCTAATCCACAAAAAAAGATCTTTCGTGGAAATTTCATACATTTATAATTTTAATTTTAATTTTTGGGCTTTGGTCCAAGTCTACCTTTACTTGAATCTGAGTAAAAACTTGATTTTTCTCCATCACTAGTTGATATAAATAATCCAATTAAAAAAATCGTTGGTACTCCGACAAAAAGTAAACTGGCAACGAATCCAAAATTTGTTGTTTCCATTTAAATAATTTCAAATTGATAAATAAACTATAAACAGTTAAATGTATTTAAAGTGGAAAAATCAATAAAGAACTTCAACTCATTAACAGTCTTAAACAATTTGTATGGAAATATCTAATTTATTAGATTGTTAAGTTTCAAAAATTTTTGAAATATTTTTTCTCAGAATTTAAGATATTTGAATTTACTTAGAATTTTTGATTTTTAAATCTAGGGAAATTTTTTAAAATTTTTAAAAGATTTTTTCATTAATATTTTGATAAATATTTGTTTTTTAGCAATATTTACTAAAGAAACTTTGAGAATTGTGACCAAATTATTAACAAATTTTCCTCAATTATTTGCTAAAAGCTAGTTACAGAATGCATTAACACGAATCTTACAAAATAATTTAATTAATTACAAAATCCACTGAACTAGTAAAAAAACCCTTACTATCATGATGTTTAGCTGTTAAAACAGCATCTCTATAAAGAATTGACCGATGGGATTGCCCTGGTATCGAGTGCACACAGTAGTTATTAACGACCCAGGTCGACTACTCGCTGTGCATCTCATGCATACTGCATTATTAGCCGGCTGGGCCGGCTCTATGGCCCTTTATGAATTGGCCATTTTTGACCCTTCAGACCCTGTTTTTAATCCAATGTGGAGACAGGGTATGTACGTTATGCCATTTATGGCAAGACTAGGAATTACTAGTAGTTGGAACGGATGGGATATCACCGGAGCGACTGGTGTTGATCCTGGTTTTTGGAGCTTTGAAGGTGTAGCCGCTGCCCACATTGTATTTAGCGGACTTTTAATGCTTGCTTCAATTTGGCATTGGACATATTGGGACTTAGATCTTTGGGAAGATTCAAGGACTGGTGAGCCAGCTCTTGATTTACCAAGAATATTTGGTATTCATTTACTTCTTGCAGGTTTAACATGTTTTGGTTTTGGAGCTTTTCATTGTGCGAATGTAGGTATATGGGTTTCTGATCCATATGGACTTACTGGTCACGTTGAACCAGTTGCACCATCATGGGGAGCAGAAGGATTTAATCCCTTTAATCCTGGAGGAATTGTTGCTAACCACATTGCAGCAGGCCTCATGGGAATTATTGGGGGAATTTTTCACATTACTAATAGACCCGGTGAAAGACTATATAAAGCATTAAAGCTAGGTAGTCTCGAAGGTGTTTTAGCAAGTGCTCTTGCTGCTGTTCTATTTGTTTCATTTGTTGTTGCAGGAACTATGTGGTACGGCTCCGCAACAACACCAATTGAGCTTTTCGGACCAACTAGATATCAATGGGATTCAAGTTACTTTAAAACTGAAATCAATAGAAGAGTCCAGACCGCTATTGATAACGGAGCTACAAAGGAAGAAGCATATGCTTCAATCCCCGAAAAACTCGCTTTTTATGACTATGTAGGAAATAGTCCAGCTAAAGGAGGACTTTTCAGAGTTGGAGCTCTAGTAAACGGAGATGGTTTACCAACAGGTTGGCAAGGTCATATTTCCTTCCAAGATAAAGAAGGTAATGAATTAGAGGTAAGAAGAATTCCTAATTTCTTTGAAAACTTCCCTGTTATCCTTGAAGACAAAGAAGGTAACGTCAGAGCTGACATACCCTTTAGAAGAGCTGAAGCTAAGTATTCATTTGAACAAACTGGTATTACAGCAACTATTTATGGTGGTGACTTAAATGGTCAAACATTTACAGATCCTGCTGTAGTCAAAAGATTAGCTAGAAAAGCTCAACTTGGTGAAGCCTTTAAATTTGATAGAGAAACCTACAAATCCGACGGAGTGTTTCGTAGCTCCCCAAGAGCATGGTTTACTTATGCACATTTGTGCTTTGGCTTGCTTTTCTTATTTGGTCATTGGTGGCATGCTTCAAGAACTCTTTACAGAGAAAGATTTGCAGGAATTTCTGCTGATTTTGGAGATCAAGTAGAGTTTGGTCTTTTCAAGAAGCTTGGTGATGAGACCACAAGAAGAATACCTGGAAAGGTTTAATTAACATTATCTATTTATTTTCTTATGGAAGCATTTGCTTACGTACTAATTTTAACTCTCGCAGTAGTTACCTTATTCTTTGCCGTCGCTTTTAGAGATCCTCCCAAATGGGATCAAAAAGATAGGTAAAAAAAAAACCTCACTTAAATCTCTAAGTGAGGTTTTTTATTGAAGCTTTTCATTGCATACAAAATTGACTAGTATTAGGGGTAACTCTTCATTATTTGACTAGATGCAGTGTCCAAATTGTCAAAATACTGATAGCAGAGTTTTAGAATCTAGATCTGCTGACACTGGTAAAAGTGTTAGAAGGAGGAGAGAATGTTTAAATTGCAGTTCAAGATTTACTACCTATGAAAGGATTGAATCAATGCCAATAGCAGTAATTAAGAAGGATGGAAGTAGAGAACTTTTCAATAAAGATAAACTTATTAAAGGCATTTCGCGTGCTTGCGAGAAAACAAGTTTTTCAAGTGAATCTATAATAAATTTTGTTGATTCTATAGAATCACAAATTATTCAAGACTCAAATAAAGATATTAAATCTTCAGAGATTGGAGAATTAATTCTCGATAATCTTAGAAATGAAAATGAGGTTGCCTACATAAGATTTGCATCGGTTTATAGAAAATTCAATGGAGTGAAGGATTTTATTGCAACTCTTCAATCATTGAAAAATACATCCAAGAATGAATTGGCTTCAATTCTCCAAAATTAAGCATATTAAAGTGTAGAATATACGGATATTAGTGTATTTATATTGCAGGCTGAATACACCTCTTTCTCACTACCTAAGGTAGACTGCTTAAATCAAATGAACGAAAATTCTCCCGAAACATCAACAGAAACAACTGGTGAAGTAAACACATTAGATGTAAAAGAGGATGAAAAAAATCCAGGGAACACTACGAATCCTGAATTAAATTACAATGATAAAGAAATACCCCCTGCAGACGAATCCTCTAGTAGAAGAAATAATGATTTAGAAAATGCCGGTTTTACTCAAGAGGAATTTGCTTCATTACTAGGGAAATATGACTATAACTTTAAACCTGGCGATCTTGTAAAAGGAACAGTATTCGCTCTCGAACCTAAAGGGGCGATGATAGATATAGGAGCAAAAACTGCAGCATTTATGCCAATGCAAGAAGTCTCAATTAATAGAGTCGAGGGATTAAGCGATGTTTTACAGCCCTCTGAATCAAGAGAATTCTTCATCATGACTGAAGAGAATGAAGATGGGCAACTTGCTTTATCAATCAGAAGAATTGAATATCAGAGAGCTTGGGAAAGAGTTAGACAATTACAAAAAGAGGATGCAACTATTTATTCTGAAGTTTTTGCGACAAATAGAGGCGGTGCTTTGGTAAGAGTAGAAGGTTTAAGAGGATTTATACCTGGCTCACATATTAGTGCGCGTAAAATAAAAGAAGATCTTGAAGGAGAATATTTACCATTAAAATTTTTAGAAGTTGACGAAGAAAGGAACCGATTAGTACTTAGTCATAGGAGAGCTTTAGTTGAGAAAAAGATGAACAGATTAGAAGTTGGCGAAGTAGTCGTGGGCTCAGTGAAAGGTATTAAACCGTATGGAGCTTTTATAGACATTGGTGGAGTAAGTGGACTGCTACATATTTCTGAAATTAGTCACGAACATATAGAAACCCCTCATAATATTCTAAACGTTAATGATCAAATGAAAGTCATGATAATAGATTTAGATTCTGAAAGAGGAAGAATTTCACTATCGACAAAAGCTTTAGAACCTGAACCTGGTGATATGCTCACAGATCCTCAAAAAGTATTCAATAAAGCTGAAGAGATGGCTGCAAAATATAAGCAAATGTTATTTGAACAAACAGATGAGAATGAAGGACAATTAGCTGCAACACTGCCAGAAAATGAATAATTAATTTTTTAATTATTTAAATTAATCAAAATATCATTAAAAAAAATATTAATTTTATATCTAATTAAAATGCGCTAAAACATTAAAATAAAGATTAATAAATCAAGAGTTTCTAACTATTTTGTTAACCTAATTTGTATATATAAAAAATTAAATGAGCAGCTTTGTATTCACTTCTGAATCAGTGACAGAAGGTCATCCAGATAAAATATGTGATCAAATAAGTGATGCAGTTCTTGATGCTCTTCTTTTTCAAGATCCCCTTAGCAGAGTTGCATGTGAGACAGTTGTAAATACTGGTCTTTGTTTATTAACAGGAGAGATTACAACTAAAGCAAAAGTTGATTACATCAAAATCGCAAGAAATGTTATCGATCAAATTGGGTATAAAGGTTTTAAGGCTGGAGGCTTTGACGCAAATAGTTGTGCCGTTTTAGTTGCTTTAGATGAACAATCACCTGATATTGCTCAAGGAGTAGATGAAGCTGATGATAATAACGAGGATTACAAAAATAATATTGGAGCAGGGGATCAAGGAATTATGTTTGGTTATGCTTGTGATGAAACACCTGAGCTTATGCCTCTGCCAATTAGCTTGGCACATAGATTAGCTAGACAACTATCAAAAATTAGACATGAAAATATTCTTAACTATCTTTTGCCTGATGGGAAAACTCAAGTCAGTGTTAATTATCAAGAAGACAAACCAGAATCAATTAATACAATTTTAATTTCGACACAACATCTACCTGAAGTAGAAGGATTAACAAATGAAAAAGAAATAAGAGAAAAAATAACCAAAGATCTTTGGGATAAGGTAGTACTGCCTGCTACTTATGACTTAGAGATAAAACCCCAAAAAGAAAAGACAAGATTTCTCGTCAATCCTACAGGGAAATTTGTAGTAGGAGGACCTCAGGGTGATGCAGGGTTAACTGGTAGAAAAATTATTGTTGATACATATGGAGGGTATGCCAGACATGGTGGAGGAGCTTTCTCAGGTAAAGACCCTACTAAAGTTGATCGATCAGCCGCATACGCTGCAAGATACGTTGCAAAATCAATTGTTAAAGCAAAATTTGCTAAAAAAGCTGAAGTTCAATTAAGTTATGCAATTGGTGTCGCTAATCCAATATCAATACTTGTAGAAACTTTTGGAACTGGAATATATTCTCAAACTGACTTGGTTGAGATTATTAATAATAATTTTGATCTAAGGCCTGCATCAATTTTAGAGGAGTTTGATTTAAGAAATTTACCTAAGAAAATGGGTGGTGAATTTTTTGTTAAAACTGCAGCTTATGGACATTTTGGGAGAGAAGATTTATCGTTGCCGTGGGAAAATGTAGATGAGAAGGTAAATGATTTGATAAAATTTGCCGAAAATTACTCAAAAATTATTTAATGAATACTGAATATTTTGGGGGCTTAGATTTTGGATCTAGCGGAGCCAGAATATCTATCATTAATTGTTCCAAAGAGATCATCTTTGAAGATTCTTGTTACTATGATGCCGAATTTAAAAATCCAGAAGGGTGGATAAATTCGTGTATTAAATTATTTGAAGGAATACCACTTGAAATAAGAATAAATATTTCAAGATTATCTATTTCTGGGACTTCGGGAACACTTGTCCCTTGTGGAACTAATGGTGTTAATTTAGGAAATTCAATACCTTATAACGAAGCGTGTACTTCAAATTCTAAAAAACTAAATTTAATTGCTGGAGATAATAAATTCTTAAATAATCCGTATAGCAGCTTGGCAAAAGCGATTAAATTAATCGATACTTTTGGTGAAGATATTATTTTAAGGCATCAATCAGATTGGTTATCAGGATGGTTTTTAAATGATTGGAGATACGGCGAAGAAGGTAACAATGTAAAACTTGGTTGGAGTATTGCAAGCAAATCATGGCCAGAAATTTTTGATTCATTTCCCTTGAAAAAATCAATCCCAATAATAAAAAAAAGTGGAAGCATTTTAGGAAAAATTAATCAATCAATCGCAAATTTACTTGGAACTAGTGAGCATCTTTTAATAATTGCTGGAACAACTGATTCAAATGCAGCTTTTATAGCTGCTGAAGTAAAAGACAATGAGGGATTGACAATCTTAGGTACAACAATTGTTTTAAAAAAAATAATTAAAAAAACTTTTAGCCACCCTGGTATTACAATGCATAAAGTTAATGGTGAATGGATATGTGGTGGATCTTCAAACGCTGGCTGTGGGGTTTTATCAAAATTTTTCTCTGATTTAGAAATTAAAGAATTAAGTCAACAAATCAATCCAAGAAATAAAACAACTCTAAATTATCTCCCTTTAAACTCGCCAGGTGAAAGATTCCCCAATGATGATCCATACTTAAAGCCAATTATTGAACCGAGGCCTGTAAGTGATGCATTATTTCTTCATGGATTACTTGAGGGTTTAGCGAAGATTGAATTAAATGGATGGCGAAAACTTAAAACTCTATCAGGATATTTTCCAAACAAAATAATTACGATAGGAGGTGGTTCAAAAAATCCCCAGTGGAAATCAATCAGAGAGAACACACTAAAAATACCTATTATTAACTCCAATAAATCAACTTCATTTGGTTCAGCGCTTATTGCTTTACACTCTGTTTTTTAAAATTCTTATAATTTAATTATTTAATTTTCTTCAAATAAACATAATTCATAAACAATTTATTGAGAGGGGGTTCCGCAAATTACATTCACTATCTAAAGTATTAATAAGGCCGGGATAGCTCAGTTGGTAGAGCAGGCGACTGAAAATCGCCGTGTCCCCAGTTCAAATCTGGGTCCTGGCACCTCTATTCTTTATATGAATGGGGACAAATTAGCACTCCTTAGGGGGTGCTTTTTTGTGCAAAAAATTAGTTGCAACAAGGGTTTGATAAGTATCAATCGATACTTTTACAAGGTATAAGCAAGCATTTCGAAAAGAAAAAAGTGATACAAAATTTGCAGTACATTTGCAGTACACAATTTGTAGCTCTGCTTACCTGACTCATTTCAAAACCTGCTCAAATTAAGAATAAATTTTTTGTCGTACGAGGTATACATAGATATCTGATTTTTATCCGACAGAAATAGCTACAAAAAGCTAAGTAACAGGGTGGGGTAAAAGGCTAAACGACACTCTAGCTCTAAGGTCTAGACATAGATACGACACTTATCATGAAAGTTGGTTATGCAAGAGTTAGCAGTATTGATGGCAGTCAAGAAACTGGTCTCGATACTCAAGTTGAAATCCTAAAAAGACATGGGGTTGAACGTATATTTTCTGAATCTCAAAGCGGTACATCAAGAGATAAGAGACTTCAGTTGAAGGAGTGCTTGGAGTTCATGAGAGAGGGAGATGAGTTTACCTTTACAAGGGTTGATAGGGTTTGTAGGAACTCACTTGATCTTCAATTATTAGTGAAGGATTTATGCGATAGAGGTATAACTTTGACTGCGACTGAGCAACCTATTTCGACTAAAGATGCAACATCAAAATGCTTCTTAGATATGTTGGGCGTCTTCGCTGAATTAGAAACTAACCTACGTAGAGAAAGACAGTTAGAAGGTATTCAACGTGCAAAAGAGAAAGGTGTTTATAAGGGTGGTAAGAAAAAAATTAATGTTGAACAAATCAAGTTATTGAAAAGTGAAGGTCAAGGTGCAACCGCTATTGCAAGGCAAGTTGGATGTCATAGAGATAGTGTTTATCGCTTGCTAAAGCAGGAGGCATAATAAAATGAATATATCTCTGTATCAAGAAAGTTGTATGGCTTTTATTCCTTGCACGCTTTACTGTTCGAAGATTTCTAAGAGATCTGTAAATTGACCAAAACATAATGAATATTATGTAAAAAAAATAACCTAAAAAGAGGAAAGTTTTTTTAATTCATTTGCTAAATATCTTTTTCTAATTTAATAGCGGTCATCTTTGCACTTACTCTATTTTGGTATAGTCACAAATTGAGTAGCGGGTGCTTTGGGAGCACTAGGTCGCAGGTTCGAATCCTGTCGCCCCGACTCTTATAATCCAAGTAAAAGACAGGTTTCCCAGCCTGTCTTTTTTAATGCTAGAAAATAAGAAACCTGAGACTTAGCGATTATATAGCGATTATTTGCATAACCCTGCTGCATTAAAACTATTTTTGTATTGATTTATCTTGTAATTTTTTTATTAAAATGATACTTTTAATAAGAATTTTTTTTCACATTGAAGTCTCCAAAATTATTCGCATATTTTTATTTAATTTTTGGTTCTATATTGCCCCTCTTAGCTAACGAATACAAATTTGAAGAAATCAAATTTGATCAAGTTAAATATAAACAAGACATATATATACCAAAAGACAAATTAGATAAATACATTATTGATGCATCTATTTATGCCACTAAGTTTGTTCCATTAATGAATAATGGCGCAAATGGAAGTGAATATACAAATATCATTGCTAATGATGGTAAAAGGAAATTAGTTGATGCTGGATTTAACTTTGCAAATTCAAAAGCTAATAGTCAGATCCAAAAGATTCCATTTTTTGCACAAACAACAGTCAATATTTCTGGAGGAACAGAATCAGATACAAGTTTCTCCGTTAATAGCTTGATGAAACTTGGAGAACTTGCAAAAGATAATGAAGGGGATCTTAAAACTCTTGCTTTTTCTCAAGCAAGATTTGCAACTGCGACTAATGCAGATGGATCCACAACAAACTTAGGTTTAGGAATAAGACATCGTCCTGACGATGAATCAATGGTTGGAGCAAATGCTTTCTGGGATTACAGAATGACCGATTACAGTGATGCTCATAGCAGACTTGGACTTGGTGGAGAATATTTTTGGAAAGATTTTGAATTAAGAAACAATTGGTATGTGTCCATAACAGATGAAAAATCTGTCACCATTGATGGCACTTCTTACTCAGAAAGAGTAGTACCAGGATGGGATGTAGAAGTTGGTTATAGATTACCTAATAATCCAGAGATAGCTTTTTTTGTAAGAGGATTTAACTGGGACTATAAAAATACACAAGACAATTCTGGAATAGAGGGTTCTGTTAGCTGGCAAGCTACACCTCATGTAGGTCTAGAAGCTTATGTATCCAATGAAATTGCTGCAGCATCTACAACCGTAAATACTTCTCTACCAGGTACAGATGAAACATTCTTTGGTTTAAGAATGAACATCACAGGCAATCCTGTGAAGTATGAGACAGCAAATTACAAGAAAAATATGATTACTCAAATGACTCAGCCAGTAAAGCGTAAATATAATGTTCTTTTAGAAAGATATGGAGCTACTGATGGCTGGACAGCGAGGGTCAAAACTAAATAAAAGCTATCAATGAAAAATTACACTCTCAAAAAAATGAAAAATTTACTTATTCGAACAACTGCTTCACTTTCAATTTTTTCTTTAAGCCTTTTTAATGCAAAACCTGTTTTAACAGATACATATGTTTATGGGTCAAATTCAACGAGGCCTGACTCTCTGAAAGTAACTTTCTATCAATTAGGTTTGAGCAATTCTGATTTCACAAAATTGTTTCCGGTACTAAATAGTACTACGGGGGTAGAAGTTGATATAGCTGATGAAAATTCCGTTAATAATATGATTACTAATGTCAAACCTATTCCTGGAACATTTACACACTTATATTCTGTTATTTCAAATACTTATAAAGTAAAAGGCTCCTCGAACGGTTGTTATACAAAAAGTGTAAATGTAAATCATACTGATAGTGTTTTCCAAACTAGTAAAGCAACAAAAAATGGTGCAAACTGGTTAGAAGAAAATAATGTCCCAACACCATATAATTTCGATGCTTGGCCAGCTGGGACCACAAACTCAAGTGAATTTGGAGAGGCTACCCTAACAGAGCAAGTATTTGGGGTTGGTCCAGATGGTGAGAGTGATCAGCCAACGGCCAATGATGCTTATGGCCCCTTAAAACCTTCAACTAATATTTCAGTAGGGGGTAATGAAGTCAAATCTGCAGTAATTTATCTAACTAATAGCAGTGCACCCACTGATTATGTCCCTGGAGATACTTTACGCGCCAACATTCCTGCAGCATCAACAAGAGATAGGGCATTGTATTTAGGGGAGTTATCCTCATCAGTTGTTGTTGAAGATGGATCTAAAGGAGTTGTTCAAATATACTTTGATTACTCGAATGGATTAGCTTTTGATGATGACTGCGATGCAGTCAAATTTAATAGTGGAGATTTTGATATGAGCGTTATTACTGAATAAGAACCTATGAAATATTTTTAAAACAAACTTTTAGTTTTCATTTAAAAATTAATTAAAAGCTCTTAGCGATTATTTAGCGATTAAATGCATTGCAGTGCTATACCTTGCTGCATTATGAGACTCACATTAATTCTAGTCATACCAACTCATAAGCTATAGCCTCACTTCGATCTTATGGATACTGTCGCAAATTGCGTACTGGGTGCTTTGGGAGCACTAGGTCGCAGGTTCGAATCCTGTCGCCCCGACTCACTAAATCCAAGTGCTAGGCAGGTTCCCCAAGCCTGTCTTTTTTATTTGTTTTCATTCTCAGATGAGAAAGGGGCTCTAGGGGAGGCTCTAATTTGTATCTATAAGTACGAATAGTGGTTAAATTTAAAAACTTTTTAATCAGAAATTTAGTTAGTTTAGAAATTAAATTTTAATCCAGCTGTTACAGCAAAAATGTTTGATGAGTCATAATTAACAGTTTCAAAACCTGCCTTAGATACATCATACGAAGCAAAATTTTGATACATGGCTTCAGAATATATAGAAGTGTTTTGAGCAATCTCGTATGAAGCACCACCTTTTAGAGCAAATGAAAATACTGATTCTTCTGCCCCTTCAAATTTATATGCAGTTCCTGCGACTGTAGCTGTTTGGTTATCCGCAGAGAATGATCCAATGCCCAATCCAACTCCAGCGTAAGGTGTGAATTTTGTCTCATTAGGGAAGTCTTTATAGCCATAAATCATATAAGTTTTAACATCTGATTCAAGTGCAGGAGTAATTGATGCAGTAACTCCAGCTCCACCAGAAGTGACTGAGAATGTATCAGATTCGACAGTGGCTTGAGAATAATTAAATTCTACTCTGAAGTCGTTGAATGCTTTTCCAATTCCTACTGAAAAAAGGCCAGTATTATCAGTTTCGTATTTTTGATCATAAGCAGTACCCCCTAGCTTTGAGTCACCCTCTACATCACTTGGAAATGCTAAGCCACCTCCTACAGATAAGTAAAAGTTATTTTTTTCTTCTGCAAATGTTGGGGCTATTAAAGAACTCAATAAAAATGAAGTTCCAACAAGAAGTTTTTTCATATTAAATTAATTTTTTTAGAAACTAGCATATTATTTTTTATTTTTATTCTAAATATTACGAAGGTAAAATATTCATGTAATCATTGCTACAACTCACTTTTGAACTTAAAGATTAAATATTCTTATAGTGTAATTATTTTCTATTAAATATCAATTATTCCAGAAAGAAAAGCAACTGCATTGCATCATACTTTGTTGATGGTGAAGTTCAAATTAAAATAAATAAAAGCTCTATTCTCTATGCGAATGCGAGTTATACAGGCTTCGAAAGAGGTTCTGACTATTTATATGGAGGAGGAATAAGAATAAGATTTTAAATAAATAATTAAAAAGTAGAATCATTAGTATTTAAGATAAACTATTGATATAGTCGTTGGAGCAAATATTCTCTAGAGTATTTAAAATACAACTTCGACAAAATATTGACTCATCAACGCAAATACTCAGTTAGAGTTTAATAAATTTTGAAAAGGATAATTTTTTATAAATAAAGACAACTATATGCCCAATATTCCGCCACATTTCATTATCGAGAAGGAGAAAAAGGTAGTTTTTTTAATTAAAGGTGTCTTTCCAGAAAATTTGATCTTGAAAAAATATATGCCTTTCTTTCCAAAGGTGTTTAAAGGTATGGTAATAAGATGTGAAGAAAGTTTTTATAAAATGAGGATGAAAGTCAATTCAAAAAAATGATAAGAAAATCAAAATATACAGCTGAATACAAAAAAGGGAAAAGTAAAAATCCAATACCATTTCCTCATATTGTGATATTGAAAAGGAAAGAAGTATATTTTAAGATTGATTCTGGTTGGCCCGCCTCTTTAACCATAAAACCAATTATGAGAGAACATTTTCCTGATGATTTCAAAGGGATTATTGCTTCAGTTGAGACTTGGGAAAAATTGATGAAAGAATTAGACCCTAATAGAAAAACTGATTAAAATTTCATTTATAAAAATATTTTTTAAATTTATTCCAATAGCCTTAGTTTGACTTTTCAGAAATTTTTATAAATTATCTATATAAATATCGCATTTATAAATTTCGAAGAGTTTAAAATAACTTTAGTTCATTTCTAATTTATCTGAATTATGTTTGTGAGTATAGATTTATGCTTAGTTCCAATTGGAGTTGGGACTTCTCTATCACCCTATATTAAAGAATGCAAGAGAATTATTGAGGATAGTAATTTAGTTCATCAACTTGGACCAAATGGAACTGCTATTGAGGGTGATTGGGAAGATGTTTTTAAATGTGTAAAAAAATGCCATGAAAAAATCCATCAAGAGGGAGCGCCAAGGATCTACACAACAATCAAAGTAAATACAAGAATTGACAAGTTACAAAGATTCAAAGATAAAATTCATAGCGTATTAGAAACTTAAATAAATCTTTCAGAAATAGAACTTTTGGAACATAAAATCATTAATAAATCTCTAACAAAAAAAATATATTTACTTTTCAAAACTACAAACTTGATCTATGACACCTAACAAAAGTTTATCGCCGTTTGGATATTTCCATTTTGCATTAATATTTTCAAATTCATTAAATTCATCTGCTCCTACCGCAACATCTCTAAAAGTCCTTTCATTACAGTTAATATCCATTGTGTAGAGAATATCTTGAGTTATATCACTTTTAGTTTTTGGTATAAATTTACTTAATACTCTTAAAGTCCCATCTTCATTAATTTGGATACTTTGCTGATCCCATACTTGCTCACCATACTTACTTCGAGGAACTCCAACCCAATTATGTGAAAGCGCATTTACTTCTACAGGGAAAATATTACTTAGAAAGATCAAAAAGTTGGCTAATAAAATTATAAAAGTTTTCAAAATTAAGTAAATCATCTTTATTAATCATAGCAATTTCAAACCTCTCAAAGAAATGAATTAACATTAATAAGCTTTAGTTTGAATAATCATTAATTACTATATTTTAAAACTAATTATTCAACAGTTATACAACAATTAAGCATAAATAAATTTATGAGTATTTTGATGTTTACAAATTTTTGATAGACTCGAAATCAACTTAAAATTTATATTTAAGTATGCCATTAACTTTGTATGTATCTCTTAAGAAATGTAATTTAGATTTTCAGAGATGAACAAATTAAAAAAATTCCTTTTAATTTCTCTATGTGTATTGGTCGCAATCCTTTTTTACTATTTTATAGTTATTGAATGGAAAGAGGAGATTAATCAGATAGTTCAGAGTATGGGTCCATGGGCACCTATTGGAATATTTATTCTTAGAGGTATTAGTACAATTTTTCCAGTTATATCTAATCTTCCATATGCAATTCTTGCAGGAACTGTTCTTGATTTTAAAACTGCTTATTTAACGATATTCTTTTCTGATTTCGTCTCATGTCAAATTGCTTTTTTAATAGCAAGAAATTTAGGGAGAGATCCTGTAAAACGCATAGTTGGGAATAAAGCAATGAAGAGAATAGAAAGTTTTAATGAAAATCAACTCGAGGGTAATTTCTTTCTAATGACTGGAGTCTTAATGACAGGACTTTTTGATTTTCTTAGTTATGGATTAGGCCTAGGTGGGACCAAGTGGAGAATATTTTCTTTCTCTTTGCTCCTTTGTCTTATCATTTTTGATGCTGTAGCTGTAGCAGTAGGAGCAGGATTAGCTGATGCAGTATATATAGCTTTTGCAATGATAGGAATGTTTGGTCTGGCCATTATTACTGGTTTAATAAAAAAAAGAGTTTCAATCTCGAATCGATAATATAAAGATCTCCGTAAATACAGTTAAATATAATTCCTGACCTAAATTTGTATTAATGTTAATAATTTATCTAATCATTTATTTTTTCTTTATTCCTCTAAATAAATTGTTTGCAAAAGGAAATTAGTCTTTCTAATAATCTATATTTATGTGTTTACATTCAAAAAAATTAATTTCGATTAAAAAGATATGACATTTTGCAAAAAAATTATTTGAGGGTATAAATTTATGCAAGAATATGTAACTGTAAAAGGTATTGAAATTTACGAATGACCCAATTTAGACCGACATCTTATAAACGTCCAGGAGAGCAAATATCAACTACACCATCTGGAACTAAAATAACTTCTGCTAAAAATTTAATGATTGATTCTATGGTAAGAATGATTCAAAAAGCAACAAATCATTCAGTAGAAGAAAAACTTGAAGAAGAATTTAACAACAATTAAAGAATTTATTGATGAAAGTATTGGTGAGTGGAAATCTATAAGGAGTACTCACACTTTAGCTTTCCAAGAATTTGAAAATACAAATAGTAAATTAACAATCTCATACCAAAATATTGAGAGTAAAGAAGTTTTAGAAATTAAAAATAGATTAAAATGCTTCCCTGATCTATCATTCGCAATTAATATAAAGTGGAATTCTACTAGTGAATGGACAACTGAAAATAAATCTCAAGAAAGTCATGCCATTCTAATTTTTATTCCGCAAGGTGAATATAAAGGAACATTAATAAAAGATAAGGGGTATGCAGAGTTAATTCCTACATCTTCAAAATATTATATTGATGAAACTAAAACTTTTAATATTCTTTCTGAATACAACACAACAATAAGTGAGGAAAAAATTTGGTTTCTATCAAAAAATGTTCGATCTAGATATTCAGTAATTAAAAACAAACTAAATAATGGGATTCTGCAAACATCCCATGCCACTGAGATAAGAAAATTAATTACTTGAGTAAATTAACTATTTTTTCAAAATAAATTTTAGTTTCATCAATTAAATTTGACATTATAATTTTGTTTTCAACAGTTAAATTCATCGTGGTTTTTATATCAGATATAGTTGCATCTCTTATCAGTTCTACAACTCTTATTGCATTAGGGATAGGAACACCTAAGGATATATAAGTATTTTTAAGATCTTTTAAACAACTTTTTTCTAAAATAGAATCATCGTTGGTAATTAATAGGTAAGTAACATATCTAAGAATAATTTCACCATCTCTAAGGCAGACAGACATTTTATTTGTAGTATTTATAGAATTATTTGCATTTAAAGAATCTTCATTCTCACAAATCATTGCTGTCACAGCATCCGCAGCAATAGCATGTGAATTATTTGTTACCGAAATAATTGCATCTAATCTAGAATTCGCAGTATTTACAAATTCTTGAATACTTTCAAAATTTTTATCAAGTAAATTTGAAATTTCAAAATGTTTTGCAAGAAGTTTATTATTTCTAAGATTTGGCATCCTTTTGAATCGGAACTAATTTCAGTCACTTAAAAAAGAGACTTAATTACAATAGTACAAACTTTTAATTTTTAAACCTTAACAAAGCTATAAAGCAACTCTTCTTAATGAAAAAAACGAAACAAAATATTTTAAATTTTGATATTTATAAAAAAATTATATATTTTTAAATTTACTAAATAATACGCTAAGGTAATTACATAAGGATACTAATTAAATTTTGGATAAAAAAGACATTCTATTATCAAAAAAATTGATTTCTTCCTACAAAGAAAGGTTAGAAAATGAGATTATCAATAGAAGTAATAAGTTAAGAATTCCTCAGGAATTATCACAAGAAATTATCGAAAATAATTCTGAGATTAATGATTTAAAAATAATATTAAAAGGTTTAGAGAGAATTCCATCTTCAAGAGCAGAAGGTTAATCCTTTTTTATTAATTTTAACCGTGTCTCCACAAAACAATTTCCTTTTTGAATCACTTAATCAAGAACAATTTGCAGCAGTAAACCATATTTTTGGGCCATTACTTGTGGTAGCCGGTGCAGGCAGTGGGAAGACTAAAGCTCTGACACACAGGATAGCTAATTTAATTGAGAATAATCACGTTAGTCCATACAACATCTTAGCGGTGACTTTTACAAATAAAGCCGCTAAAGAGATGAAACAAAGACTTGAAATCATACTTGCTAAGGAGCTTGCAAGTGTTCGTTATGGTCAGCCATGGTCAACATTAAGTGAATTTGATCAAAATCAACTGAGAACTAATATCCACCAAGAAAGGTTGCAAGATTTATGGATAGGAACATTTCATTCATTATTCTCAAGGTTATTAAGATTTGATATTGATAAATATAAAGATCCCGATGGCCTTTCATGGAATAGACAATTTTCTATATATGACGAGACAGATTCTCAAACTCTTTTAAAGGAGATAATTACTAAAGAGATGCAATTAGATCCCAAAAAATTTAATCCAAAAAAAATAAAATGGGCCATTAGCAATGCAAAGAATCAATGTTTAACTCCTAAAGAACTTGAAGAAAAATCTGAAAATCAATTAGACAAACTCATTGCCGATGCATATATGAGATATAGAGTTGCACTTTCAAGAAACAATGCTCTTGATTTTGATGATCTATTATTATTGCCAGTATTTTTGTTAAGACAAAATCATAAAGTTAGAGAATATTGGCATAAAAGATTTATGCATATTCTTATTGATGAATATCAAGATACAAATAGAACCCAATATGAGCTTATTAAATTAATTACAACTGGTAATAGTGATTCTGAACAATTCTTTGAATGGAAGGATAGATCAATATTTGTTGTTGGGGATGCAGATCAAAGCATATATAGCTTTAGAGCTGCAGATTTCAGAATATTAATTGGTTTTAAAGAAGACTTTAAAAACAAACCAAATGATAAAAATGACTGCATTATAAAATTAGAAAATAACTATAGATCAACTTCTAATATTCTCAGTGCTGCAAATTCATTAATTGAAAATAATACCGAAAGAATAGAAAAAGTATTAAAAGCAACCAAAAGTGATGGAGAGCCATTAAAACTCATAAGCTGTGATGATGAAATATCTGAAGCAGAGGCTATTACAAGCAAAATAAAAAGTATAAGTAGCAAGAACGCTTCACCAAATTGGAGCAAATTCGCAATTTTATATAGAACCAGAGCTCAGTCAAGAGTAATAGAAGAATCTTTAGTAAGATGGAGAATTCCCTACACCATTTATGGAGGATTACGTTTTTATGATCGCAAAGAGATAAAAGATGCTATTGCATATTTAAAAGTTCTAATCAATAATGCAGATAATATTAGTCTTTTAAGGATTATCAATGTTCCCAGAAGAGGTATAGGCAAAACCACGATAGAGAAACTTAGTCAAATAGCTAATAAACTGGAAGTACCTTTGTGGGAAGTTATTAACAATAAAGAGAGCTTAATCTCCACCATAGGAAGATCTTCAAAAGGGATAAATCAATTTACAGAACTGATGAATGAATTAACTTGTTATTTAGAAAATTCAGGACCTTCACAACTTCTGCAATTAATTCTAGAAAAAAGTGGATATCTTAATGAATTAATAATGAGTGGGACTGATGAGTCAGAGGACCGAAGAAATAATCTCCAAGAATTGGTAAATGCTGCCATCCAATATGAGGAAGAAACTGAGAATGGAGATGCGGAAGGCTTTTTAGCTACTGCGGCTCTAACTTCTGATAGCGATGATAATAAAAAGAATATATCAAATTCTATAACTTTAATGACTTTGCATAATAGTAAGGGATTGGAATTTCAAAATGTTTTCATAACAGGACTTGAGCAAGGTCTTTTCCCTAGCTATAGATCTATTGATACACCATCTTTATTAGAAGAAGAGAGGAGATTATGTTATGTAGGACTAACTAGAGCTAAAGAAAGACTATTTTTAACTCATGCTAGAGAGAGAAGATTATGGGGAGGGAATAGAGAAGTTACAATCCCTTCGATATTTCTTCAAGAGATTCCAGAAGAATTAATTGATGGAGAGGTCCCACAGAGTAGTGGGATTTCATTAAAAAGAGATTTTCATTTAGATCGTTTAACACGAGTTGATCGAATAAATAATTCTTTAAATAACACGCCAATTAATTCTGTTAGAAGACTTTATTCAGGTCCCGCTAAAGGAGAGAAATGGAAACTTGGAGATAAATTATTACATTCAAAATTTGGGAAAGGTGAAATTATTCATATTTTTGGAAGAGGAGAAAAGATATCATTAGCAGTTAAATTTGGTGATAAGGGTAGTAAAATCTTAGATCCAAGACTAGCCCCAATAAGGACTATAAATTCTTAACTACATATGGATAATTTAAATTCATATCTTTATGCAGAATTAAAAAATGCACCTTTTAATTTATTGACAATAATTACAAATTACTTAGAAATCAATAAAGATGTAAAAGTTGCATTTGTTGGAGGCTACATAAGAGATTTGCTCATTAAAAAATTTCATTCAAATGATTTTTTTAAAAGTCTTGATTATGATCTTGTTATTGAAGGATCTTCATTATCTTTAGCAAGATTTATAAAAAAAAATATTAAAAATGTAAAAATCTGTTTAATAAAAGAATTTGAGCTCTATAACACTGTAGAAATAAATATTGATAATATTAAAGTTGATATTGCTTCTGCCAGAGAGGAGAAATATTTTGCACCTGGACTAAATCCTTCAGTATTTGATACAAACATTGCATGCGACCTAAAAAGAAGAGATTTTAGTATAAATTCAATCGCTTATGAAATTTCAGAAAACAAGATATATGATCCCTTCAATGGAATAGCTGATATTAAAAAAAAAGAACTTAATCTTTTACATAAAAATAGCATCAGAGATGATCCAAGTAGATTATTAAGATGTTCAAAATATGCAACAAGATTTGGTTTTAAGATATCAAAAGATTCATTATATCAGTCACAAATAGTTCTCAATAATTGGCCATGGAAATACACAAAAAATATTTATGGTTTTAAATTTCCACCAGCCATAAGTATAAGAATAAGAATGGAACTTACTGAAATAATTAAAAATGATAACTTGACAGAAATAGTTAGAACTTTAGAAGAATGGAGAGTTTTATCGCTATTAAATGAAAATATAATTCTTAATAATAAATTTATCAGAGGTTTAAATTGGATAAAAAGGCTTAATGGGAACCCTTTTCTTTTTCTAATCAAAGATTCAAACTCAATAGAAATTATTTCAGATAGATTTTTAATAAATCAAAAAGAGAAAAAATATTTAAAAGACTTTTTAGAAATAAAACATTTTTTAAAAGTTAATGAAAAGTCTTTTTATAAATTTTCGCCATCAAATTGGACTAATTATATTGAAGAAAAGAATTTAAATCCTGAAACCGTAAAGTTAATTATTTGTGATGGAGGCAAATTTTGGCGTAATTTTTTAAGGTGGTTGATTATTTACAGACATATTAAAAGTGAAAAGAATGGAAAAGTATTAGAAGAAGAGGGCTGGAAACCTGGGAAAGAGATGGGAGATGAGCTGAAAAGATTAAGATTTGTCCGAATAGATAATCTAAGGAATCATTAATTCTCTTTATTATTAACTATTCCGACTTTATACCAATTATTATCAAAATATTTTTCAAACTTCTCATTACAACTTATTAATAAAGGACCACAGGTTTGAGGATCGCACAAAAGTTTTTTGATTATTTCCCCCTCTTTAGGATCAATATTATTTCCAAGATTAAAATTGATAACTCGTTCATTAAATTTATATCTAAAAGAATCTAATATTTTATGATTATCCTCAAACAAGGAACTTTTAATACCTTTATTTATTAATTCAACAACTCCTGGATAAGCTTTAAATGAATTCAGATTTAAAACGACCTTAAGATCTCCAAGATTTTCTTTTCTTCTCCTTGAATTAGTTCCCTGAATCATTTCATTAAGATGGCCTAAAAATCCATAACCAGTTACATCAGTAGCTGCATTAACTATTTGTATTTCAAACTTCTCTTGAATACTTTGAATATTTTCAATTAATTTTTGCTGATTAGTAACTAAATTTTCAAAAATCTCTTCATAACTTTCATATACGTTTATATTTTTCATACATGCTGCAAAAAAGATACCAACTCCCAGAGGCCTTGACATTAAGAGAATATCTCCAGGCTTCATTCCATATTTTTTCCAAGGTCTTTGACCAACTTTTAATACTCCTTGTACCGATAAAGCCAGGTCAACTCCAAGTGTATATGGTTTACATGAATCATTTCTGGATTCGAAAGTATGTCCTCCAATTATATCTGCTCCTAACTCGTCAAAAATTGATCTTATTCCGTCTAAGCTTTGAGAAAAAATATAATTCTGAAAAGCATTATCAATCTTAGGAATTGATATTAAAACTTGTCCAGATTTCAATTTGGCGCCACAAGCCCATAAATCAGAACATGCATGTAATGCAGTAATTTTTGCATTTAACCAAGGATCACTCACTAAAGAAGGAAACCCATCTAAACTTTCAAGAATAATATGTTTATCACTTCTAAATATTTCAGAAGCATCCTCAGGAGATTGAGCAAATTTTTTTAAATTTGAATTAATTAATGAATCATTAAGAACATTTTGAGGTATTTTTGCAGCACACCCTCTGCAATCCATATAAGAAATACTTGAGTCATTTTTAGTAGATGACATGAAAGTTTTTTTAAATTTTTGCAAAAAGTTATTATCTAAAATATTTTTCAAGACCCAAAATAATCGAGATGGACCTATGACTAATTTCCCATAAGAAGCAAACGCCTTTGGTTGATCATTGTTAAATGAATTTACTATTTGTAATCCACGTTTTTGAGGCGACCATTTCCATAATTTTTTATTTGCAAAATCATGATTTATATTTTTGCAAAGAGTTTGAGATGACTTAACAGCTAATATCCCAGATGATTTTTGTTGATTAATTCCAACAGATGCACAATCACCTACAGCATAAATATTTAGGAAATCTTTTGCTTTTAAATATTTATTAGTAATAATCCTACCATTATTATCTAATTTCAAAATATTATTTTTAATCCAAGAATATGGGCTATTACCAGTACATAGAAGAACTTTTTTATAAGCATAATTATTATCTTCATTAATTTGAATATTAAAAATTTCTAAACTTTTTAAAAATCTTCTTGAAATTTTTATTGGATTACAGACTAATATTAATTTTCTATTCTTCCATCTTTTTCTTAACGCAAATGCAATTTCTATAGCTCCAAGTCCACTACCAATTATTACGAAAGGTAATTCATTTTTAGTGTTAAATGCATCCTCACTTTTTATAAATTGATAAGACTGAGAAAATGGTTTTATTGTACAAGCAATATCCTCCTTTACTAATTCACTAAATTCTTTAGAAACTTTTGTTGAACTGCCACAATTAAGAATTATTTTTGAGTATGGAATAGAAGGTCTATTTTTTAATATAATTTTTTGGTTATCAAATTGAATATCCTTAACTTCTTCCTTAATAAAAGATATTTTTGCACTATTCGCTAATGAGGATATATCAATAAGACTTTGTTTAAAATTAATTGATCTTGAAATAACTGATGGATACATTGAAGAATAAACTAAATACGAATCTCTCGATATAATTGTGATAGGTACATCTGGCATTAAATTTGGCTTCATTAGCCAATTATTTATTAAAAGAGCATTAGTGTGTCCGCCTCCAACTAAAACAAGATGATTAAGAGTCATTTAACTTTCAATGAATAAAGAGCATTTATTACCTATTAAAGAATCAAAATTAGGGATCATAGGTGGTAGCGGATTTTATTCCATAAATGGAATGGATTGCTCAAAAGAATTTGAGGTTGACACCCCCTATGGTAAACCCTCTGACGCAATAAGAATTTTTAATATTGGAAATTTAGAATTAGCTTTCATTGCAAGACATGGTAGAAATCATAAATTCAATCCAACTCAAGTGCCTTATAAAGCTAATATTTGGGCTATGAGATCAATTGGCGTAAGGTGGATAATAGCCCCATCGGCAGTTGGTTCTCTTCAAGAGCAAATCCGTCCATTAGATATTGTTATCCCTGATCAATTTATTGATAGAACACATAATAGACCTGCAACATTTTTCAATGAAGAAATAGTTGCACATGTTATGATGGCAGATCCTTTTTGTTCAACTTTATCAGGAATATTAAGTGATATTGGCGATAAAAATATTCCATCAGGAAGACAATTACATAGATCTGGCACTTATTTAGCAATGGAAGGACCAGCATTTTCCACAAGAGCAGAATCTAATTTATATAGACAATGGGGATGTTCAATAATAGGTATGACAAATCATACAGAGGCACGTTTAGCAAGAGAAGCAGAGATTGCTTATGCTTCTCTTTCGATGGTGACTGATTATGACTGCTGGAATCAAACTCAAGAGGAAGTATCAGTTGAAATGGTAATTGAAAATCTTAAAATAAACACAGAAGTAGCCAACAAAATAGTATATGAAACAGCAAAAGCAATTGATACAATCAGACCAATAAGTAAAGCCCATCAATCATTGAAAGATGGGCTAATGACTTCTAAGAATGATGCATCAAAAGATGCTCAATCTAAAGTTAGGATATTTACAGATAATTACTGGAAGTAGAGGTTAACCACCTGCACCAACTCCATTATAAGATCCCGCAAAGAATAAACCTACAACTAAGATTGCTGCTATACCTCCACCAGTAGCAATTAGCCATAGAGGCAATGAACCTTCTGTCCATCTTCTTTCCCATGCTATTGCTGGTCTACCATCAGGTAGTCTGTCTTTTATTCTGCCGTCAGGGGCTTTAAGGCCTTTGTTACTCATAATTAAAAATTAGTTGAAGAAATAACTGGAAAATAAAATTCCCAAAACTAAAATAAAAAGCACACCTAGATAAAGGCTGGTGCGATTAAGTTCAACGGGAACTTTATTAGGATTTTCGTTTATTTGCATGATAGAAAGTTTACATTTTGGATTTACTAAAAAATAAAGCCAAAGAACTTCAATAATAAATAATTTTATTTGATTTTAATTTTTATTAAATCAAAACCAAATAAAATTATTCGACTATTGGGTTCGTAGATCTAATTGAGCTTTAGCATCATATCTTTGTGTAACAACAGGTGCTTTTGATTCAGAAGCTTGGAAATAGCTATCTGGTCTGGGAGTGCCAAAAGCATCATAAGCTAAACCTGTATAAACAAATAAAAAGCCAGATATAAAGATAGCTGGAAGTGTTACAGCATGAACAATCCAGTATCTGACACTGGTTATTATTTCAAAGAATGGGCGTTCACCCGTTGAACCTGCGGCCATAATATAAATTTAATACCATTTGATCTTACTAGGAAAAATCCAATATCTGCGAAGAAATTTACATCTTGGTTACAGACAGTTGTTAATTGAAACTTAAACTTAATATTTATTTAATAGCAATGTAAAAATTATATAGATCTAACCTTTATATCTAAGGATGTATCCTCTTTCACCAAGAATAAAACCTTTAGTTTCGTTTAGTTCATTTTTATTTAAGAAAACTATTTTTATATAGTTAGTAGGCAATTCAGAAGCTACTGGATCAGATTGCCAAGTTTGACCATCATCATCGCTAAATATTAATGTTCCATTTCCTCCCCCAGCCCAAATATATCCTTTTGGGTCCCAAGCCATATCAAGATAATTATAGCCATTTAGGATAGGGATTATTGGCTTCGTCCAGCTTTCTACATCATTACTATCATTATTAAATCTAATCTCAGCTCCTCTTGAGAGCATCCACAAATTACCATCGGGCGCATAACCAATACTCTGAACTCTTTTACTACTTGCTCTTTGGTGGGCGACCCAAAGATTACTATTGTTCTCAAGTGTAGAGAAGAAATTACCTAAACTACTTACACTTACGTATTTTCCATCTTCGGTTCTACGCAGATCGCGAATACCTCCAGATCCTGAAGAGTCAACTACTATAGCTTCCCAAGATTCACCACTATTTGATGTTGAGTATATTGCACCAGCTGTAGTTGCTAGTTCAGCAGAATCTTTTCCAATTGTAGAGATGAGAAATGGTTGACCTGGTAACTTATTACCTAAAGATAATCTCGTCCAATTCCTACCTGAATCAATGGTATGCATGACTAATGAAGGTTGTCCTATCAACCAACCTTCATTACCTTTGAAATCAATGTCAAGTAAGCGGAAATTCTCCTCACTCGATAAGTTTAGGGATCTCTCCTCCCAATTAATTCCTCCATCATTAGTTTCTAAGATTAATCTATTAGAGCCAATTAAAAATCCATGATTGTCATCAATAAAATCTACATCAAGAGCATTTGCTTGATTTTCTAATTGTATAGAATCCCAAGGACTATTTTCTGCTGTTTTAACAGCCGAAGATGAACAGCTGCTAAGAACAAAACATAGCACTGTTACAAAAATAAGATTTGTCAATCTGGAGAAATTTTTTTTCATATTTTTATTTTAATGCAAAGAGTATAACGAAAGGAAACAAGCCGCAGCAAATGCTAATCCACCAAAAATGAGAATATTTTTTTGACCAGCAGGTAAGCTATTAAACCCGAAACCGTAAACTAAATTTTCTTCAAATCCACTCGGTTTTGACTTTGGTCCAATATCTTCAAAAAAAACTTTGCCGGCTCTGCAAACTGGACATCTAAAAGTATTAACATCCAATAGATCAAACGAGGTATTCTGCGCGATACTTAACTTCTTATTTCCCTCGGACGGATCATAAATGTAACCACAACTTCTACATTCGAATCTATTTTGTTCTAGATTAGTATCAGTTTCTTTGGATTCTATTCCAAAAGGAACTTGAGATGAATTTCCATCCTCTTTATTACCAACCAAATTTTCATCATTTGTAGGTGGTTTAATGTCTTCACTCACGATTTAAACTTAAGTCTCAAGAAACTCTAAAGGATTTTAGTTAATTCAGTGAATTTTTCAAAAAATTTTTTAAAATGTTTTCACTCCCAGGTTATGAATATTTCTTAGGCTTTTTGCTCATAGCAGCGGCCGTACCGGTTTTAGCGCTCGTCACTAACCTAATTGTTTCGCCCAAAGGAAGAACTGGTGAGAGAAAATTAACTTATGAGTCAGGGATGGAACCAATTGGTGGTGCCTGGATACAATTTAACATCAGATATTACATGTTTGCTCTTGTTTTCGTTATATTTGATGTTGAAACTGTTTTCCTTTATCCTTGGGCAGTAGCCTTCAATAGATTAGGATTACTAGCATTCATCGAAGCCCTTATTTTTATTGCAATTTTAGTTATTGCACTAGCATACGCATGGAGAAAAGGAGCATTAGAATGGAGTTAAAAAATTGAACAATTCATTATCACCAAAAGCAATAAGAGAAATAAGAGAGGGGACTTGTAATCCTTTGGGTGCTCCTCAAGTAACAACTGACTTAAGTGAAAATATAATTCTTACAAGCTTAGATGACTTACATAATTGGGCTAGACTAAGTAGTCTTTGGCCCTTGTTATATGGAACAGCCTGCTGTTTTATCGAATTTGCTGCCCTAATTGGTTCAAGATTTGATTTTGATAGATTCGGTTTAGTACCTCGTAGTTCTCCTAGACAAGCAGATTTATTAATAGTTGCAGGCACAGTAACAATGAAAATGGCCCCTGCGCTTGTAAGACTTTATGAACAAATGCCCGAACCAAAATACGTGATTGCAATGGGTGCTTGTACAATAACTGGAGGTATGTTTAGTTCTGACTCCACAACTGCAGTAAGAGGAGTTGATAAATTAATACCTGTTGATTTATATCTTCCAGGTTGTCCACCAAGACCTGAAGCAATTTTCGATGCTGTTATTAAACTACGAAAAAAAGTAAGTAATGAAAGTGTTTTTGAAAGAAAGAGATCTGAACAGACACATAGATATTTTACAATCGAACATAATATGAATCTGGTGTTTTCTGAGAATACGGGTGAATATCTCAAAAAACAGACTGAAAAGACTCTGGATTCATCTAAAAATAAAGAAATCATGGGTAACATTAAAGACGATAGTAAAGAAACTGTCTTTAATAAAAAAGATTCTTAAATGGAAAAAGATAAAAATAAATCAAAAGACGAACTACTCGATAAAAGAGGAGAAGTCAGTAAGAAACTTTCATCTGAGAATCTTGATAATGAATCTTTAGGTGAAGATCATATTGGAATAGAAATAATTTCAGTAGAACCTAAAGATCTTTATGATGTTATTGCTCGATTAAAA
>CACNSV010000009.1 GCA_902623195.1 uncultured Prochlorococcus sp.
GAGCATTGGTTGAAGATTCGTATAAATTAATTGCAACTTTTGGCCAAAAACCTATCAGAAGGGTTGGTAATAATAAACTTAAACCTATGGTGAGTTCTCTACCATTCATTTCTGCAACCGTTGCAAGTGCAGGTATTCTTGGCCCAAAAAATACTCTCCTACACATAGACAGTAGATATATAGGTGTAAGTACAAGTCCTATCGCCGCAATAAGAATAGTTATGGATCTAAATAAAGAAGTAAAGCCTTCTTGACTTGTAATACCTAAAAATACTGTTATTTCACTAATAAATCCGCTCATTCCTGGTAAAGCAAGTGAGGCTAGGGAACTTGCCAAAAAGAATGCAAATGTAATTGGTAAAACTTTTGCTAAACCACCCATATTTGGAATTGAAAGTGTATTTGTTCTTTCATAAAAGGAACCTGTAACGAAAAACATTGCTGCAGCAATAAGACCATGACTAATCATTTGCAGCATGGCTCCACTTATCCCTAAAGCATCAACAGCCCCTATTCCGAGTAAAACAAATCCCATATGACTTACAGAGCTACATGCAATTCTTCTCTTCACATTATCTTGAGCAAATGCATTTAAGGCTCCGTAAATAATGTTTATTATTCCTAATATTATTAATGCCGGAGCAAGTTGAAGATGGACTTCTGGCAAAATTTGAACATTAAATCTTAATAACGCATAGCCTCCCATCTTAAGCAGTACACCAGCTAATAGCATTGAGACAGGAGCATTTGCCTCTCCGTGAGCATCAGGGAGCCATGTATGTAGTGGAAATATTGGTAGCTTTACTCCAAAGCCTATTAAAAACCCAAAATAAGACAATAAGGCAAGATTCCCAGTTACTTGCTTACTTGTAATTTCACTTATATTTAATGTAAATGTATCTCCACTCAAAGAAAGAGCAAGGCCGCTTATGAGTATCAAAAGTGAAGCAAGAGCTGTATAGAGAATAAATTTTGTAGCTGCATATAGTCTTTTTTTACCACCCCAAATCGCTATTAAAAGATAAACAGGAACTAACTCTAGTTCCCAAGCCAAGAAGAATAGTAAAAAATCCTGAGAAAGAAAAACCATTCCCTGTGCTGATGCTTGTATGAGAAGAAGGCCAAAGTATAAATTAGATTTCTTTTTTACTTTCCAGCTCGCAGCAGCTGATAAAAAAGTTATTAATCCACTTAATACAATTAATGGTGCTGATAAGCCATCAACTCCTAATGACCATTCTAATCCTATAGAAGGTAACCAAGTAACTCTTTCAACTAATTGAAGGGAGCTATTGGTGGGGTCATATTTTTTAAATAAAACTCCAACAATAAGTAAAAAATCTACGAATAAAAATGCTAATGATATATTTCTAGGCTTTGAATTATCTTCTCCTTCTATTGATTCTAGAAATGGCAAAATAAGGGCACCAACTAAAGGTAGTAATACAATCGCTGATAGCCATGGAAAAGAATTTAAATTCATTTTATAATGAACAATTGAACTATTCTACTAAAGATGTTTACAGGTTGAGACTATAACACTTTATTGTCCTAAGTAAAACTACTTAGGTAAAGATGAGTTATAACTGCTCCCTGATGTTTGAATATTTAAAAATGGAGCTCTACTAGCTACTCCTGCTTTCTCCCAAGCTTTCACCATTGCCTGACTTATAAATTTTCCATTTTCACTTTTGCATAAAGCTAAAATACTTGGACCAGCTCCACTTATGGCACAACCAAGAGCACCAGCTTCAAGTGCAGCCTCTTTTACTTCCAATCCTCCTTTAATGAGCTTCCATCTATAAGGTTCATGTAATTTATCAAACATACCTTCTTTTATTAGTTCAGAATTACCTGTTTTTAATCCATTAAGTAATAATGTTAAAGCACCCATATTTGTAACGGCATCAGAGATTGGCACATTTTTTGGCATAACTCTTCTTGCCTCACTGGTGCTTAATCTAATTGCAGGAATAGCTACTACTGCTTTGATTGAGTTATGCCATTCACATCTTACAATCCTCCATCTATCAGAGGATGATCTTGCTGTCAGGCAGAGGCCTCCCAGTAAAGATGGCACTACATTATCTGGATGTCCCTCTATATCGATAGCTAATTCTAAAAGCTTTTCCTTTGACAAAGGAGAATCCATTATTGCATTTGCTCCTATTAAACCAGCTACTATCGCAGTAGCACTGCTACCTAATCCCCTGGCTGGTGGTACTGCAAGTTTTACTCTTGCCTCTAAAGCAAAGGGAGAAACATTAGCACTTTCCCAAACTTTTTGAGCAGCTCTAAATACCAAGTTCTCTGGGCCACCTCTAAGATGATTACCATCAGTACTTTCCATAATTAAGTCAAATCTGTCTCCCCCTCCTTCAATTCTCGTAAATACAAATTCATTTTTGAGTTCAAGTGCAGCCCCTAAACAATCAAAACCAGGACCCAAATTAGCAGTAGTTGATGGGACTGATACGTTTACTTTTTTACCTACTTCTGGGATTGTCATTGTCAAAATCTATTTTATTGAATGCTTAAAAGTGATTTTGCTCTGCAAGCAGCACTATGTAGTCCAAACTCCTCATCTAAGATAATTCTTATAGGTATTATTTTTACAATATCTTTTAATCTACCTTTATTTGAAAATTGTTTCAAAAAAGAATCTGAAATAAAGTTCTTGAAATGTTTTGGGGCAGTACCTCCTGAAATCCATAAGCCTCCAAAACAGAGTTCATGTAATGCTAAATCACCAATAAATGAAGAATAAGTATTAAACCATAATGTTTCTATTTCTACCATCAAAGGGTCTCCCTCTTTTGCTAATTGACAGACTTTTCCAGCTAAAGATTTTTCAATAATATTTGATTCTTTTGCTTCTTCTAAATAATGGTTAAATGGATGATCTTTGATATCTTCTTTAAAGAATTTCCATTTTGCGATGTTTGATAAACCTTCTCCACTAATAATTCTCTCAAAAGAAACTCTCTCGATATTTAGGTAATTCTTTAACCATTCTTTTAGTTCCCACTCATCATGAGTCTTAGGAGCGAATTCAATATGACCTCCCTCGCTAGGTAAGACTAAAATTTTTGTTTTTGAAATTAAACCTCTAGAAATTCCTAATCCAGTTCCTGCACCAACAATAGTGTGGTAACCTTCAAAATTATTATTCTTATTTGCATTATTTTGTAGAGTCTTAAATTGATTACTTTTTAAAAATGGTATCCCATAAATTAAAACTGCAAAATCATTAATTAATTCAACTTTTTCAAATTGAAAATCATTTTTTAATTTTAATTCGCTTATCTCCCAATTTAAGTTAGTAATTTTTGCACTATTTTTTTCTATCGGGCCTGCTATTCCAAAACAAGCTATCTTTGGAAAATATTTATTTTTACATTTATTTTTCAGAAAATCTTTAGTTATTGCATATATTGATTCCCACTCTGCAGATAAATATCTTTCTTTTGTTATTAATTTTGGAGGAGAATCTTTATTAACCTCTTCGTAAATAGCTATCAGTACTTTTGTTCCTCCTAAATCGCAAGCAAGAAAATTCATTTATTAAAACTTATTCTATCCTTCCTTTCTTCTTAATTAATTCATCCATAAATTGGAATAAATCAATCAAATTTAAAATTCCTAAGTTTGTACCATCTAAGGCTCTTAAAGAAACCGAATCAATTTCTTGTTCTTTGTCGCCAATAACAGCAATTAATGGAATTCTACTAATTGTAGCCTCTCTAATCTTATAACCTATCTTCTCATTTCTAATATCAACTTTTGATCGATATCCCTTTAAATTCAATAAATGATTAAATTCCTGACATTTATCTTTATTTCTATCAGTAATACTTAATAAAATAATTTGATAAGGAGCTAGCCATAAAGGAAATTTGGCTTCATATTGTTCAATTAAGATTCCAATAAATCTCTCAAAAGATCCTAAAATTGCTCTGTGTAACATTACAGGGCTTTTCTTCTCATTGTTGATATCTACAAAAGTTGCATCAAGTCTTATGGGCATGGAGAAGTCAACTTGAATAGTTCCACATTGCCAGACCCTATTAAGACAATCTTTTAGTGAGAATTCAATTTTTGGTCCATAAAAAGCTCCTTCCCCAGGCTGCAGTTCCCATTCGAGATTCTTATTATTTAAAGCCATCTTAAGCGCCTCCTCTGATTTATCCCAAATCTCCTCGCTACCAACTCTCTTTTCAGGACGCGTTGATAATTTGATAATTATTTCATCAAAACCAAAGGTTCTATAAACTTCGAAAACGAGATCAATGAAATTAGATACCTCCTCTTGCATTTGTTCTTCTGTACAAAAAATATGAGCATCATCCTGAGTGAAATTTCTGACTCTCATCAAACCATGTAAGGCACCAGAAGGTTCATTTCTATGACAGGAGCCGAATTCAGCCAGACGAATAGGTAAATCTTTATAACTTTTTAATCCTTGATTAAATACTTGGATATGGCATGGACAGTTCATTGGCTTAATTGCATATGTTCTATTCTCAGATGCGGTTGTAAACATATCTTCTCTAAATTTTTCCCAATGACCTGATTTTTCCCAAAGGGATTTATCAACTGCTTGTGGAGTTTTTATTTCTAGATAGTTATTTTTTTTAAGTATTTCACGTATGTACTTCTCCAAAACTTGGTAGATTATCCATCCATTGGGATGCCAAAAAATCATACCTGGAGATTCTTCTTGTATGTGAAAAAGTGAATGTTTTTTTCCCAGCTTTCTATGATCTCTTTTTTCCGCTTCTTCTATTCTTGTTAAATAATCTTTGAGTTCTTTCTCTTTAGCCCATGCAGTACCATAAATTCTTTGTAATGATTCATTCTCACTATTACCCCTCCAATATGAACCCGATAATTTAAGTAACTTAAAGTGTCGTAAATGTCTTGTATTTGGTACATGAGGACCTCTGCACATATCAATATACTCTTCGTGCTTATACAGATTAATCAAGCCTTTATCATCAATTTCTTCAATTATTCTTAATTTAAAAGTCTCATCTCTTTCTTCAAAAGTTTTAATAGCTTCTTTCTTGGAAACTTGTAAAATTTCCACATCATAATTTGTTTTTATTAATTTATTTATTCTTTCTTCTATTTTTATTAAATCATCAGGAGTAAAACTATATTCTGAAGAAATATCGTAATAAAAGCCATCTTCAATAACAGGTCCGATAGCCATTTTTATATTTGGGTAAATTTGTTTAACTGCATGACCTATAAGATGTGCAAAGGAATGTCTAATAATCTCAATACCTTCTTTATCTTTAGATGTAATTATTACAACTTTGGAATCATTTTTGATGGGTAGTGTTGCATCAAGCAGAATGCCATTTACTTTTCCCGCAATTGTTGCTTTAGCTAATCCTGCTCCAATACTTTGGGCAATTTCTAGAATTGTTACCGAATGATCAAAGACCTTTTTTGTTCCATCAGGCAGTGTGATTACTGGCATGAATTATTTCCCCATTTCAAAGAATCCAAGTTTTGATTTAACTCTCTTAAGAGTTTTTTTTGCTAAGTCATCAGCCCTCTCCTTCCCTTCAATGAGAATATTATTCAATTGATGTGGATCATTAATTAAAACTTTATATTTTTCTTGAATAGGTGAAAGGGATTCAATAACTTGTTCTGTAATTAATTTTTTAAATGTACCCCATCCAGTTTCAGAAAACTCATTCTCACATTGAGAAATTTCCTTTCCTGATAATATTGAATAAATCATCAGCAGATTTCTGGATTCTGGTCTTTCAGGATTATTAAATTCTAACCCAATATAACTGTCGCTCTTTGCTCTTTTTATTTTTTTCGAGATTATTTCAGGCGTATCTAACAAATTAATTCTACTACCTTCATTAGGATCACTTTTACTCATCTTTTTAGAACCATCAATTAAACTCATAATTTTTGATCCACTTTTCATAATTATTGGTTGAGGAATTTTCAGAATATCTTTCTCTTTACTAAATTTGGCATTAATTCTTTGTTGCGCAATATCTCTAGCTAGTTCAAGATGTTGTTTTTGATCTTCTCCTACTGGGACGAAGTCGGCATCGTATAGAAGAATATCTGCAGCCATTAGTATGGGATAGTCAAATAATCCAATAGAAACATTATTACCTTGTTGAATAGATTTTTCTTTAAATTGAATCATCCTTTCCATCCAATTAATTGGAGTCATGCAGTTTAAGATCCAGCAAAGCTCAGAATGAGCAGGTATGTGGCTTTGTACAAAAATAGAACATATATTAGGATCTATTCCACAAGCAACATATAAAGCGGCAGTAGAAAGAGTATTTTGGGTTAGTTCTTTTGGATTATGTTCAGCGGTAATTGCATGCAAATCAACGACACAGAGGAATGTCTCATATTGTTCTTGAAGTGTTACCCAATTTCTAATAGCCCCCAACCAATTCCCTAGATGCAATTTACCAGTGGGTTGAACTCCAGATAGAATTCTTTTTTTATTTTTCATCTATATTTTCATTATTTTCTTTATTCTCTAACACTAAGGTTTTTTTTACAGGTCTGGCAAAAGGATTAGCCGAATTATTAGAAGACATATCTTTTTTTTCAAAGTTATTTTCTTTTTGGAAAGAATTTTTGTTATTTTTAGCTATTTTAATAATTTCTTCTTTCAAATTCTCATTTTTTATTAATTCACTCAAAGTTCTTACAGAGAAACCTAATACAGCAACAGTAGATTTTAGTTGAAATATTTCTTGTATAGTTTTTACTGATTTCATTTCATTGTCGCTCAATCTTATTCTAAAGCCACCAGTTTCTCTTTTACCACCATATCTATTCCTGTTATAGGTATTATTATTGTCACTATTTTTAAAGTTTCTTTGCCCATGGCTATTTTCATAATTTGAATTCGTCATTTTACTTACTATTTTTGATTTTTATGAATTAATAATTTAGCATCAAAATATGCAAGAAGTCTTTAAATTTTTCTAATAATTTAGTCTTTCCAAAAAATTAAAAATTTTAAACAAGCTTTTTTTCATTTTAAATATGCATTAAACTATTAAAAGATAGGTAAAGTATTTTGATTAATATAAATAAGACAATTTTATTAAAAAATTTTTTCAAATTTCCAAAAGCAAATATTCTTTTTACTTTTTTATTGTTTGGATTTAGTGAATGGATTATTAGTGACTTATTTAATTTTTCAGGAGGTAATCTAGGGTTTATTCTTTTATGCCTTGGAGGATATTTTTACTTTAAATCTGATAAACCAAAATTTAATGAGCCAAAAGATTTAAATGGATGGGTCCAGCTATGTAATGAGGATATTGATTTTCTTAAAGAATTTGAAGAAAAAAATAATTTGGATAATAAAACTAAATTAAGAAGACATTTGCTTAAGGAGATTCTTGAAAATCATGAGAAACAATTAATTACAGTAATTGGAGATAAAGGGAATCTCTTTTATGAAACTTTGATCAAAAAATATTTTAAAGATGGTAAGTACATACTAAACATAATAGAAGATTTACCATCCATATCTAATGAGAAACAATTAGACAGTCAAATTCTTCAGAATGATCTTGTTCTTTACCATTTAACTCCTCCTCTCTCTGCTAAAAGTCTTTTATGGCTAAATAAACTTCCGAAAGATATAAGGCTTTGGTTAATGACTTCAACACCTAATTCTAATTTTGAAAAGGAACAAATTGAAGAATTGAGATCTGAAATCCCCATTCAACTTGAACAAAAAATTTTAGATATTAATTTAAAAAATATTTTGATTAGTAATCTTCCTTTCGCTTTTAGAATTAATACTCTAACTCCTAAAATTTCCATAGAAGCTACTAAAAAAAGGCTTTTAAGAGAACTACATTCTAAATGGCAATCAGAAATTGAGGTAATTCGTAGAATTAAGTTGAAAGAAGTTCAGAAAAAAAATCAAATTATCGTGGCAGCCTCTGTTTTTGCATCTCCAGTGCCTTCTATAGATGTTTTATCAATGACTGTTTTAAATACTTTAATGATTAATGAAATAAAGTCAATTTGGGGTTGTACATGGTCTCCCGAAATTTTAGAAAAGATTTCAAAAGAAATTTTAAAAACGGCTATAACTCAAGGAGTTGTTGAGTGGAGTGGTCAAACTCTGCTAGGTATCTCTAAGTTTCATGGTCCTAATTGGTTAGTTGCAGGTTCATTTCAGGCGATAAGTGCTGCTTACCTAACTAGAGTGGTATCTCGTTCTTTAGCTGATTTTATGGCAATTAATAAAGGAGTCTCAGAACCTGAACTCGAAAATATAATATCAAATAGTGAAAAAATTGTAGAAAATGCATTTAAAAGTGAAAAAATTAATTGGCAATCATTTTTAGGTGATTTACAAAATTCCTTAAAATTAAAATTAAAATTTTCTTAAAAACATTTTATGAAAAAAAATTTTATATTTATTTTTTCTTGCTTATTATTCATATTCTCAGTTACGGCTTGTAAAAATAATAGTGAGATTCAAAATTCAAATACTAGTAATGGTGATGAATTAACAAATAAAACTAGAATTAAAAAAGAAAAAGAGTTACTTTTGGTAAGCTTTACAATCTTAGAAGACATAGTTAGAAACATTGTTGGTGATGAATTCAAGGTAGAATCAATCACAAAGCCTGGGATGGAGGTACATGGTTATCAAGTTACCCCAAGTGATCTTGTAAGAGGTTCAAAAGCAATTATTTTTATACAAAATGGATTTGGTTTTGAACTGTGGGCAGATAAATTTGTAAGTAATTTAAATGTAGAGAAAATTACTATTGCAAACAATTTAGAACCAATGTTTATTAGTGAAGATATATATAAAGGCAAACCAAATCCTCATGCATGGATTTCACCTAAAAGAGGAATATTATATGTAGATATATTATTAGAAGAGCTATCTAATTTGGATCCTGAGAATAGAGAAAAATTTAAAAAGAATGCTCAAAGTTTTAAAAATAAAATACAAAAAATAGATGAAGATTTTTCACTTTTTCTTAATACATTGCCGAAAAGTAAAAGGTATCTAGTAAGTTGTGAAGGAGCATTTTCTTATTTAACAAATGATTATGGGTTAAAGGAAGCATATCTATGGCCAGTAAATGCAGAAAGTCAAATTACTCCAAAGAGGATGGCAAAAGTGATCAATTTAGTCAATGAGAAACAAATCCCAGCTGTCTTCTGTGAAAGCACAGTTAATTCTGAATCTCAAGAATCTGTTGCAAAAGAAACGGGAGCCTTTTTTGGTGGCAATTTATATGTCGATTCTTTATCAAAAAAAAATGGTCCTGCAGAAAGTTACTTGGAGATGCTTGAATATAATCTTGGAATAATAAAAAATGGTTTCAATGCAAGTTTAAAAAATTAAAAATGAAATCTATGGAATTTGAAAAATATAGAATTGAAGCTGAAAATATTTGTGTTGATTACAATGGTAAAGTCGCGTTGTACGATGCAACTTTAAGATTAAAAGCTGGACAAATATGTGGCTTGGTAGGAATGAATGGTGCTGGTAAAACAACTTTCTTCAATGCATTAACTGGGTTCGTAAATCTTTCAAAAGGAAAAATTAGAATAAATGGTGAAACGCTTAAAACTTCTCAAAAAGATCAAGCAGTTGCATACGTTCCACAAAATGAAGGAATTGATGCAGATTTTCCAGTGAATGTTTGGGATATTGTGATGATGGGCAGATATGGTTCAATGAATATTTTTAGATCACCCAGAGAATCTGATATTCAAGCTGTTAAAAATGCAATTGAAAGAGTTGATCTTGTTGATTACTCATTTACTCCAATTGGCGATTTATCAGGGGGACAGAGAAAGAGAACCTTCTTAGCAAGAGCTATCGCACAGAGAGCTTCAATACTATTATTGGATGAACCATTTGCAGGAGTTGATATTAGGACTGAAAAACTTATCTCAGAATTATTCTTACAATTTAAAAATGAAGGTAAAACAATTTTACTTTCAACTCATGATATGATTCATGTTCGAGAATTTTGTGATCTAGTTCTCTTAATAAACAAAACAGTTGTTGCATATGGTGATACATCAGAAGTATTCACTCCTGAAAATATAACTAGTACATTTGGAGGTATGTCTCCAGATTTCTTGTTTGGTCCGGAATCTTAATTTCTCCATAAATATAATGGATGGATCTTTTCTAACTATCGATATAAATTCATTTATTACTGAGCCAATTGCTCATGAGTTCATGAGAAAAGCTATTTTAATTAGCATTTTGATAACTTCTGTGTGTGGTTTGCTTTCAAGCTTTTTAACTTTAAAAGGTTGGGCTCTTATGGGAGATGCTGTATCTCATGCCGTAATGCCTGGAGTTGTTGTAGCTTATGCTATTGGGGTCCCATTATCAGTAGGCGCTTTTGTGTTTGGCGTTGGTTCTGTCGCTCTAATAGGGTTTATTAAACATAAATCAAGGATTAAAGAAGACACTGTAATAGGTTTAGTTTTTACTGGTTTTTTTGCTCTTGGGATTGTCTTAATATCAAAAATAACAAGTGATATTGACTTAATGCATATCCTTTATGGAACACCATTAGGAATACCATTATCAGATGTAAAACAGACTATTTTTATCTCTTTTTTAGTTGTTTTGCTTTTATCAATATTTAGAAAAGATTTGATGTTATATTGTTTCGACCCAAGACATGCAAAAACTATAGGTATAAATGTTTCCTTTTTACATTATCTATTGCTGACATGCTTATCTTTAGCAGCAGTTGTAGGATTACAAGCAGTTGGTATCGTTTTAGTTGTTGCTATGCTGATTACTCCTGGTGCAACAGCATATTTACTGACCGATAAATTTGACGAGTTGTCGATAATATCTGTTTTAAGTAGTATTATTTCAAGTTTAATAGGAATTTATTTAAGCTATTGGTTAGATATTGCTCCTGGTGGTTCAATAGTGTTAGTTCAAACATTTATTTTCCTATTCGCATTTTTATTTGCTCCAAGATATGGAATCTTTAAAGTTAAAAAACTATTGTCATCTTCAAATTAACAGATGATAGAAAAAGATAAAATTTGGCCATGGTGGCCTTTATTTCCCCTTTATCCTTATGGATCTAAAAAAACAATTGTTAATGAATTAATTCCAAAACAGATCTGGTCTTTAGAACAAATTCAAGGAATTTATTATGTAGCGGTTCCAGTAAGAATGACTGTAATTAAGGTTAATGAAGGGCTCATGATCATTAATCCATTACCGCCAACTATAGAGTTAATTAATCAATTAAATGAAATAATCTTTCATCATGGTCCTATTAAGGCAATTGTTTTGCCAACAGCCTCAGGATTGGAACATAAAATAGGATTACCTCCATTAGCAAGAATTTTTAATCAATCTGAAATTTGGCTTTGTCCAGGACAATGGAGTTTTCCTATTAATTTACCCCTAGATTTTATAGGAATACCCTCTAAAAGAACAAAAATTTTATTTAAGGATGGATTACCCTTTGAAGATTATTGTAAATGGATATCTCTTGGACCTATTAATTTAGGATTAGGTAGATTTCAGGAGATAAGTTGTTTTCATAAACCTACTGGTTCACTTCATGTAACTGATGCAATAGTTGGTATAGAGAGCAATCCTCCAAAAATATTTGATTATGATCCATCTCCTCTGTTATTTCACTCTAGAGAACGAGGTGATGAACTTTTATTAGATTCACCTGAAAAAAGAAAAAAAGGATGGGCTAGATTGGTCTTGTTCGCTTCTTATTTGAGGCCAAGTAAACTTCAGATTCCTTCCTTAAATCATGTTATTAAATATTCTTTTAAAAAAGGGCTTAGAAACAAAAAATCACATTTCGGTATTTATCCATTTCTCTGGGATAAAGATTGGGAAGAATCGATAGCAGTTATTATTGGAGAAAATTCACCTAAGATACAAATTGCCCCAGTCTTACAAAGACTTATTTTTCCAAGATCAAAAGAACTTCTCTCTAGTTGGTTGAATGTAGTTAAAAATATTAAGGGCATGAAATACTTAATATCTGCTCATTATTCATCCCCTCTAGAATTTTCTGAAATAGATTGTCAAAAAATTATTGACAATATTAACTCTGAAGAATGGAATAGTTTGAATGAAGATAATAAATTTCTTTATAATTTTTATGAAAGATTATATAAACTTGGAATTATTCCTGAAAATATTGATATTTAATTAATCTTATTCAGGTTCTACAGACATATTTTCATCATTTATTAGAGTTTGTTCTAATTCTTTTCTCTGTTCCATTTGTCTTAAAAAATAGCCTGTCATCATAGCTGATGATAGTAAGTTTGCGATATTGTCTTTAGAGCATGTAACTTTAACATCAAACTGATCTGAAGGAAGCATTCCTAATAACCCTTGGACATTATGTCTTATTATCTCTTGAATATCTTCACTAGCAGATTTAGCAACTCTCTGAAGTACCTCAGGAGATTGTTTTTGAAGATACTGAATTAAATCATTACCCTCATTAGGATCATTGTTTTCAGTAGCAAGGAATTCAGGATTAAACATTTATTTTCCTCTTACTTATAAACAATACAATAGCACGATGAAGTATATATTTTTTATTAAGCTGCAGGGAAATAAATAGGCCCAAAATGACTTAAAGGCCAATATCTTAAGAAAGCTCTTCCAATAATTTTCTCGTATGGCAAGGGGCCCCAAACATGAGAATCTAAACTATTATTTCTATTATCTCCCATTACCCACAAGCTATCCGCAGGAACAATTAATGGTCCTATTGAGTAATTTATATCCTTATCAGTAATAAATTTGTTTTGTATTTCATCATTTAAATATAGATTCCCATCTTTAACTTCAACTTTGTCACCAGGGAGCCCAATAACTCTTTTTATTAATGCTATATCTGAATCATAACCAGCTTTAATAAGTGTTTCAGGTGGCTTAAAAACAATAATATTATCTTTTAAATTAAAAATATTTTGCTTTAAATTAATTTTTGTACTTAGTTTTTCCACTAAAATTTTATCCTGAATTTGTAGAGTAGGTAGCATAGATCCTGAAGGTATCCATCTTGGTTCAATTACTTGCCATCGTATAATTAAAGCAATACATACCCAAATCATGAGGTTCTTAAAATCCTTCAATAATGAAGTTGATTTTTTTGAAGAATTCGTCATTTTGATAAAAGTTTATTTAATTGATGAAATTGTCTTTGAAATATATATATAAATTATGACATCATCGATAGAATTCCAAAATTTTTTTAGAAGTTTACAACTTTTAAAATTTTTTGTAGATATTGGTATAAATCACTTTATATTATGTCCTGGAAGTAGATCGGCTCCCTTAGCAATTGCTGCCGGTGAACTTTTTAGAACAGGAAAAATAAAATTAATTAATACTTTAGATGAAAGATCAGCAGGATTTCATGCTTTGGGGATATCAACTGCTTCTGCGAATAATGTTATTGTTATAACTACCTCTGGAACTGCTGTCGCTAACTTATTACCCTCTGCTGTTGAGGCTGATAGATCTTGCATTAATATCCTTTATATAACTGCAGATAGACCATTAAGATTAAAAAATTGTGGTGCTAACCAAACTGTAAATCAAGAAGAATTTTTATCATCTGCTTGTAAATTATCATTAAGTACAAATTTGAATGGATTGCATCAAACAAGTGATTCAGACCTTAAGAATTTAATAAGTTTAATTTCTAGAGAAAACTTACTAAAGCCTGGTCCGATTCATTTAAATATTCCTATTGAAAAACCTTTATTAATTTTAAATAAAAATAAAAAAAGAGTATTTGAAATATTTGATAAAGAATATATAAATAAAAATATAAGTTTTCCCGTTAGTGAAATTAAGAATGAAAGCTGTAAGGTTGAAGAAAAAATAATAAAACAAATTAATCTTGATCATTCAGGGTTAATAATAGTTGGCCCTTATAGAGGTTCAACAAGTAATTTATTAGAGTTTAATAAGTCCTTAGAAATAATCCAAAAGTTAACAGGATGGCCTATTTTTGCAGATCCCGTATCTGGTATTAATTCGTCTTTAAGAGGACTTGTTGATCACTGGGAGATAATTATTTCAATAAATAAAATATCTCTTAATTTTGAACAATTATTAAGAATTGGCCCTATGTCTTCCTCAAATATTTTAGAGGATTTCTTACTAAATTTTGATGGACCTCATTTTTTGATTAAAGAAAATGATTCAAGATATTTAGATCCTATTAAGAAATCTATAGAGTATCAATTTGGTTTAAATAAATTTGTAAACCAATTATTAGATAAAAAAGATATTACTAATATAAGAAATAAAGCTTTAATGCCAATAACTAATGAGTTAATAGATAAGGGCAAAAGAATAAAAAAACAAATTAAAAAATATCTATCAATAAATGATCATATTACCGAGTTTTCAATAGCAAATTTAGTACCAGAAATTTGGCCAAAAAATAATCCAATAATGATTTCAGCAAGTAGTCCTATTAGAGATTGGCTTACATTCTCAGGGAAAGAAGTATTTTCAAGAAGATGTTTTAGTTTTAGGGGGGCATCAGGAATTGATGGAACTTTATCTATTGCTCAAGGAATAGCACGTATAATGAATCCTCTCTTATTAGTTACCGGAGATCTTTCTTTTTTGCATGACATTAATGGATGGCTTAATCAAGATGCAAAAAATATTAATCTAAAAATTTTGCTAATAGATAATCATGGAGGAAATATTTTCAACAGGCTCTATAAAAATAATCTTACGAAATTTGAAATTGACAATTTATTTTTAATGAAAAGACATGTTAATTGGAAAAAACTTGCTGAAGCCCATGAAATCCCTTATTTAAGTATATTGAGCCTTGAGAAATTAAAAGAAGCTTTTCAATGGAGTCTATCTATTAAAAAATCTGCAATAATAAGAGTTGAAATCAATACTGATTATGAAATTAAGCAAAGAGAAGATTTATTTAAATATATTTTTGATAATTATTAATCTTTAAAAAAAGATATGGATTATTTATCAATTAATACAAAAGTTGAATGGGTTAAGCAAGGATCCTATGTAGATATCTTATTTTATAAATCTGCAGATGGCATTGCAAAAATTGCTATAAATAGGCCCGAGAAAAGGAATGCTTTTCGTCCTAAAACAATTGATGAACTTATTGATGCATTTACTAAAGTTAAATATGATGAAAAAATAGGAGTCGTTCTTTTCACTGGTGAGGGCCCTGACAAAAATGGTGTTTTTTCATTCTGTGCTGGAGGTGATCAAGGAATTAGAGGAGAAAATGGTTATCTAGACCAAAATGGTAAACAAAAACTAAATGTGCTCGAATTACAGAGGATCATTAGAAGTCTTCCTAAAGTAGTTATTGCCCTTATTTCTGGATTCGCGATTGGAGGAGGTCAGGTTTTACAATTAGTATGTGATTTAAGCATTGCTGCGGATAATGCAATCTTTGGTCAATCAGGTCCAAAAGTAGGGAGTTTTGATGGCGGATTCGGATCAAGTTATCTTGCTCGCGTAGTTGGTCAGAGAAAAGCTAGAGAAATTTGGTTTTTATGTAGAAAATATTCTGCTAAGCAGGCATTAGAAATGGGCTTAATAAATGCAATTACAAAAAATGAAAATTTGGAAGCTGAAGGTGTAATTTGGGCTCGGGAAATTCTTTGTAATAGTCCTACCTCTATTCGAATCTTAAAGGCCTCGTTCAATGCAGAGAACGATGGGATGGCAGGTATTCAAGAATTATCTGGATACGCGACACAATTATTTTATGGAACTTCGGAAGCTCAAGAGGGAAGAGACGCTTTTCTTGAGAAACGAAATCCAGATTTTTCAGATTATGGATGGTCCCCTTGATCGTTTATTATTTTGCAATGGAAAGTATTTTCAAATATTAAATGCGAATCTTATTTGCTGCTGCAGAATGTGCCCCTATGATCAAGGTTGGAGGTATGGGTGATGTTGTAGGTTCTCTGCCTCCATCTCTTATAAATCTTGGCCATGATGTAAGAGTGATAATTCCAGGCTATGGAAAATTATGGAGTATGTTAGAAGTCTCTAAGGAACCATTATTTAGAGCTCAAACAATGGGTGCTGACTTTTCTATATTTGAGGCAAATCATCCTACTCATGCCTATAAGATTTATTTGGTTGCACATCCTTCATTTGATTCAGAAAGAATTTATGGAGGAGAAGATGAAGATTGGCGATTTACGTTTTTTGCGAGTGCAACTGCAGAGTTTGCTTGGAATTGCTGGAAACCTCAAGTACTCCATTGTCATGATTGGCATACAGGAATGATTCCTGTATGGATGCATCAAGATCCTGAAATTAGTACAGTATTTACAATACATAATCTTAAATACCAGGGTCCTTGGAGATGGAAACTAGAGAAAATGACTTGGTGCCCTTGGTATATGCATGGTGATCATACAATGGCTGCTGCGATGTTGTATTCAGACAGAGTTAATGCTGTATCTCCTACTTACGCGGATGAAATTAAAACAAATGAGTATGGAGAAAGTTTAGATGGGCTTTTAAATTATATATCTGGAAAATTAAGAGGAATTCTAAATGGAATAGACCTTGAGTATTGGAATCCTTCAATTGATAATTCTTTGCCTTCAAATTTTGATATTAATAATCTTGAGGGTCGTGATGAGAATAAGAGAATATTACAAAAAGAAATGGGTTTAGATATTGATAGAAATAAATTTTTATTGGGAATGGTTGGAAGATTAGTTGATCAGAAAGGTGTTGATTTATTATTACAAGTTGCTAGAAGATTGCTCGCTTACACAGATTCTCAAATAGCAGTATTAGGGACCGGCGATCGTTATTTAGAATCTGGTTTATGGCAATTAGCAGTTGATTATCCGGGACGTTTTGCTGTGTATCTTACTTATGATGATGCTCTTTCCAGGCTCATTTATGGAGGGTCAGATGCATTCTTGATGCCAAGTCGATTTGAGCCTTGTGGAATAAGTCAACTACTTGCGATGAGGTATGGATCAATCCCAATAGTTAGAAGAGTTGGTGGTTTAGTAGATACTGTTTTGCCTCATGACCCTGAAAATGATCTAGGCACAGGTTTTTGTTTTGATAGATTTGAACCAATTGATTTTTATACTGCACTGGTACGTGCTTGGGAAGCCTTCAGACATAAAAAAAGTTGGCGATTACTTCAAAAAAGAGCCATGAGGAAAGAGTTCAGCTGGGAAAGATCAGCATTAGAATATGAAATTATGTATAAAGATGTTTGTGGAATAAAAGAGCCATCGCCTGATATTGTTGAAATTGAAAAATTTTCGTACGGTCAATCTGCTGATCCATCACTTAAGAAACCTTAAAATTTTTGATGTTAATGAAATTCTCAATAAGTGAGATCAATCAAATTTTAGGTAGTTTAAATTACAATGGGTCGGCTAAGAAAAATTTTTTCTTTAGAAAAGTTTCTATTGATAGTAGAACAATATCTCCTGAAGACTTATTTATTGCTTTGAAAGGTGAGAAATTTGATGGGCATAATTTTCTAGAAAATGTATTAAAAACTGGAGTAAAGGCAGTTGTTATAAATGAAGGTAGACAAGATCTAGTTCCTAAAGATTATCCATTTTGGATGGTCCCTGATACTAAAGAAGCTTTTCAGAATTTAGCTTTAATTAAAAGAAGAAAATTAAATATTCCAGTTATTGCAATTACAGGTTCAGTTGGCAAAACAACTACCAAAGAAATGACATTAGAAGTTTTAAAAAGTTATGGGAAGATAAAAGTCTCAGAGAAAAATAATAATAATGAAATTGGTGTAGGTCTAACAATACATTCATGTGAAGAGTCAGATAAATTATTGGTATTAGAAATGGGTATGAGAGGAAGAGGGCAGATAGGGATTTTATCAAAATTTTCTGAACCTAATATCGCAGTTATTACTAATATTGGGAGTTCACATATAGGAATCTTGGGTTCAAGAGATTCTATCGCCAAAGCAAAATGTGAAATTACACAGCATCTAAATCCAAATGGGGTAGTAATCATTCCTTATGGAGAACCTCTTTTGGATGAAAATTTAAATAAAATTTGGAGAGGTAAAATTGTGAAAGTAAAGTTAGAAAAAAATAGAAAAAATCTTAAATTGAATTCTTCTAACGATAACCTTATTTTAGGCTTATACGATAGTTCCAAAAATATAATACAAATTGAAAAAAAATTTTTTAATATATCTTTTAAAGGAATTCATAATGTATTAAATTTTCTTTATGTATATGCAATATCGAAAGAATTAGGTATAAATTTTAATGAATTTAATAAATTTAATTTTAGAAGTTCAGAAGGGAGGAATAATGTTATTAGTACAAAGAAACTATTAATAATGGACGAATCGTATAACGCTTCTCCTGAGTCTGTAAAAGCTTGTATTAAATTACTTCTTGATTATCCAGGCAGGCATTTCTTTATTTTTGGAAGTATGAAGGAACTAGGAAGTAAATCGGAAAAATATCACAGAGAAATTTTCAAATTAATAAATAATTCAGATATTCAGAAATGTATATTTATTTGTGAAAAAGAATTAGAAATTAAAATTAGAAAATATTGCTTAATAAGAAAAAAATTTTTAATTGTAAGTAGTATTGATAATATTATTCCTATAGTTAATGAAATTACAATTAAAGGTGATGTTTTATTGATTAAAGGCAGCAGATGCTGGCAATTAGATAAGTTAATACCTCATTTAAATTAATTAGTTTTTTTCCAATTATCTATATTTAATTGTTTCACTCTAGAGATAGCTAAGGAATCACTTTTGACATCTTTATTAATAACTGATCCAGCACCAATTGTTACTGCATCCCCAAGAGTTATTGGGGCTATTAAAACTGAGTTTGATCCAACACTACAATATTCACCTATATTTGTGACATTCTTTTTGGTACCATCATAATTTGCTGTAATTGATCCGGCTCCAATATTAGTAAACTTGCCAATATTAGTATCTCCTATGTAGCTAAGATGATTTACTTTTACTGATTGAGATATGTGGCTATTCTTAATTTCGACGAAATTACCAACTTTGCTATTAGAAGAAATTATAGAGCCTGGCCTTATATGACTATAAGGACCTATTTTTACATTTTCCATGATTTCAGAGTTAAAGATAGTCGTATTCACTACCTTACTATTTTTTTTGATTGAGGTATTTTCTAAAAATGTATTTGGCCCAATAATGCAATTATCAGAAATTTTTGTAAAACCTCTAATATGAGAATTCGCTTCAATAATAACATCTATTCCAATTTCAGATTCTTCACTTACTGATGAGCTCTCTGGATTTACAAAAGTCACCCCATTTAGCATATGCTTTGTTTTAATTTTCCTTTGGATGATTTCCTCGCATTTAGCTAAGTCAATCCTATTATTGATTCCTACTATTTCTTCTTCATCCATAATTTCATAAGAAATTGCTTTATCTAAAAGTGAAATAGTATCTGTAATGTAAAATTCTTTTTGATTATTTTTTGATTCTAAATTATTTATTATTTTGCTTAATTTTTCCCAATTAAAGCAATATATTCCTGCATTAATTAACTTGTTTTTTTTTTCATTTAAGCTGCAGTCTTTTTCCTCTACAATCTTCTCAATTAAATTATCCTTTTCAAAAACCCTACCGTATCCAAAAGGATTTTCTTTTTCAGCAGTAATTAAAGAAACATCTGCATCCCTAGATGAGTGAATTTTCAAGAGTTCTTTTAATGATTCTGTACTTATAAGCGGTACATCGCCATTAAGAATTAGTAAATCACCTTTGAGTTTATTAAATTTCTTTGATAATACCTGTATGGCATGCCCTGTACCTAGTTGAGGCTCTTGTAAAACTATTTCTACTTTTCTATCATTTAATAATGACTCTTTAACTAAGTCGGGTTTATGACCAATTACAACAAATATTTTGTCTGGATTAAGTTTTTTAGAAGTATCTATAATTCTATTTAAAAGAGTTTTACCTGAAACTTTATGTAATACTTTTGGTAAATTGCTTACCATTCTGGTACCTTTCCCTGCGGCAAGTATCGCAATAGATAGCATAAATTCCTTTTCTTCTTTTACATAAATTTAACTATTAGATTTTATTTATGCCATTTCCCATTTCTTTCTCCATAGATTTGTATCTAAAAGGTTAGAAAATTCTTGCTCTTTTCTCCTGATTTCTAAAATTTCTTTTGATGACATTTCTCCTGTTGGATCTCTATAAGGAATAGATGCCTTTGTATCAAGATGTTCAATTTCCATTCCTGATAATTTGGTGATATGAGGATTATTTTGTTGCTTATTAAAAGTTGCTAATGTTCCATTACTCCAACGAGTTTGTTTTGAATTAGTTGGAATTATATTAAATAAGTTAAAACCAAGATCTTTCAATGATTTTCTTACAGCTGCCGATGATGTATATGTTATTAAGTAACCCTCATATTTAATTTTATTTTTTAATTTCGAGAGAAATTCATAAGACCATATCTCTGGACATTTTTGAGGAGAAAAACCATCTAAAAAAATTAAATCAAAATTTATTTCTTTTGGTAAATTTAATACCTCTTTTCTGGCATCTCCTATTATCAAGTCGCAATCGAAATTCTTATTTTTGTATAAACCTCTTAAGTTTAAGCAATTTAGAATTTCAACTACTTTAGGGTTCCATAATTTATTAAATTCTTTATCAGTTAAAGCATAATTTAATGGTCTTTTATCAATCTCTAATCCATACCAATTTAATGTTGATAATTCAATTATTAGATTTTCAAAAAGTAAAGCTGAATTATATCCAATCCCAAAACATATATCCAAAACATTTATGGATTTATTTTGGAATCTTTTAAGTCTGGATGGATTAATAAATTTATTTTTTGTTTCATGATATGCCCCTACTATACTGTGAAAATTTTCATTAAATTTTTCACTTCTTAAGGACATGCTCCCGTCTTTAGTAATTACCTTTAGTAAATTATTCAATTATTAAAAATTAAAGTAAAGATTCCAGATCATTCCAAAATCTTGGATAAGAAACATTAGAAGCCTCAGATCTAAAAATTTTAGAGGAGCCTTTCGCTAATAAAGATGCAATAGCTAAACTCATAGCAACTCTGTGATCTGTCTCACTATCAACATCTGCGCCAATAAATTTAGAGTCACCATTAATTATTAGTCCATCTTGTTTCTCTTTAATATTTGCTCCAAATTTATTTAGCTGCCTTGCCATAACTTTTAAACGATCTGTTTCTTTAACTCTCAACTCAGATGCATCATTAATATATGAGATACCTCCGCAGAAGCAAGCAGCAACAGTAAGTATGGGTATCTCATCAATTAGTTTTGGAAGGATATCGCCTTGAATTGTAAAAGGCTTAAGTTCATTGGCTGTTTTAACATGGATATTGCCAATCATTTCTCCAGCTATTATAGATTTTTTATCAATTTTATAATTGCATCCCATCATGTCCATTACTCTCAGTATTCCAATTCTTGTAGGGTTAAGTCCTACATTCTTAATAGTAATGTTTGAATTTGGAATGATAGAAGCTGCGATCATCCAAAAAGATGCTGAACTTATATCCCCAGGAATTAATATTTTCTGACCTATTAGAGTTTTGCCTGGATTTATTACAACATTTCTACCTAATTCTCCTCTAATGTTTATATCTGCGCCAAAGGCGTTCAGCATTCTTTCTGTATGGTCTCTTGATGAGGCTGGTTCAATAACTGAAGTTGGCCCTGCAGCATTTAACCCAGCTAGTAGGATAGCTGACTTAACTTGTGCACTTGCTACTGGGGTTCCAATTACGCAACCTTTAAGGTTTGTACCTGAAATTGATATGGGGGCTTTATTTCCTCCTTCTCTTCCAAATAATTTTCCACCCATTATTCTTAAAGGCTTGCAGACTCTTCCCATAGGTCTTTCAATAAGAGAGTTATCACCATTTAGTATGAAATTCTTATCTTTTTGACCAGCTAACAGTCCCATAATTAAACGCATTGTTGTACCAGAATTTCCACAGTCAAGAATTTCTTTGGGCTCTTCATATCCTTCAAGTCCCCTACCAATAACTTCAAAAGTCTCTCCCTCAACGATTTCTTGAATTTTAACTCCTAATTTCCTCAGACAGTTTGCTGTTGATATTGGGTCTTCTGAATTTAAAAACCCACTAATAGTTGTTACCCCTTCTGCAATACTTCCTAATATTAAAGCTCTATGTGATATTGATTTATCCCCAGGGACTTCAACAACACCTTGCAATCTTCCACCTCCTTCTAGTGTTCGATAATTATTCATAATGGATTGAAGTTGAGGCAGTAAAAAGTTGAGGTAATTTATATATTATCAATTAAGTACTTATAAATTTATTGTTATCAATGCAAAATTAAATAAATTTAATTCTATTTAATTTCTTTTATATTTACCTATAATGTTTCTATTTTATTGAGATCTCAGTTTGGAATTAAATCTTACCTATTATCACTCTGCTGCTGATGTTCCTGAGAATAAATCAGAGATAGCAGTTGTTATTGATGTATTAAGAGCAACTACCACAATAGCTTGGGCCTTGAAAAATGGAGCCGATTCCGTAGAAGTTTTTGCTGATTTAGATTTGTTGAAAGAAAGAGCACTGAAATGGGATTCAGAAAAAAGGGTTATGTTAGCTGAACGTGGCGGTAAGAAAATAGATGGATTTGATTTAGGTAATTCGCCTTTAACAGTGACAAAAAAAATTGTTGAAGGTAAAAGATTATTTATGAGCACTACTAATGGTACAAAAGCTCTTCAAAAAGTTGAGAATAGTCAATATCTCTTCTCCATGGCATTAACTAATAGGAAATCAGTTGCAGATAGAATAATTGCTCTAAATAAAAGTAATATATTAATTCTTGGTAGTGGATGGGAAGGAAATTATTCCTTAGAAGATTCATTGGCTGCTGGTGCACTTGCTGATTATCTAATAAAATTTAATAATTCAAAAGTAAATATTGTTAATGATGAATTAAATGCGGCTTTAGCTCTATGGTACTTTTGGAAAGATGATGTATTAAAATGTCTTAAGACAGCTACTCATGGTAAAAGATTGGCAAGCATTGGAGATTATGAAGATGATTTTAAATGCTGCTCTCAAATTGATTGCTTAGATATTGTTCCTACACAAGTTGAAAGAGGTGTGATTCGCGCCTCTTAAATGAATTCATTTTTTTCTGGAGTTAAAAACATTGACTGATTTTCTTGTCGCAGCATTACAAATAACAAGTACTTCTAATGTTGATTCTAATTTTGCAGAAGCTGAGGAACAAATTGAATTAGCTACAAGAAGAGGTGCTGAATTAATTGGGTTACCTGAAAATTTTGCTTTTTTGGGAGATGATTCTGAAAAACTTAAGTTATCTGGTGAGTTATCTATTAAGTGTGCTAATTTTCTCAAAACGATGTCGCAAAGATATCAAGTGTTTCTTTTGGGAGGTGGATATCCTGTCCCTGCTGGGGATGATGCTCATATCCTTAATAGATCTGCTCTATATGGAAAAGATGGTTTAATAATTGGTCAATACGATAAAATCCATCTTTTTGATGTTGATCTGCCTGATGGAAATTTGTATAAAGAATCATCAACTATTTTATCAGGATCAAAGAAGCCACCTATTATTGATGTCCCTGGTTTATGTAAGGTTGGATTATCGATTTGTTACGATGTCAGATTCCCTGAGCTTTATCGCTATCTCTCCGAAAATGGAGCAGAATTATTAATGATTCCTGCCGCTTTCACTGCTTTTACAGGTAAAGATCATTGGCAAATTTTACTTCAAGCAAGGGCAATAGAAAATACTGCTTACGTAGTTGCACCTGCTCAGACAGGTATTCATTATGGAAGAAGACAGAGTCATGGGCATGCAATGGTTATAGATCCATGGGGGACTGTCCTCTCAGATGCAGGTAAAACTCAAGGTGCTGCTATCGCACCTGCTGATAAGGCAAGAGTTAAAAAAATTAGAGAACAAATGCCCAGCTTAAAACATAAAAAAACAAATATATTCTCAAAATAATGAGTAAAGTAAATAATTATTATTTTACTAGATTTTTACCTCTAATTTTTCTTCTAAATTTTATATGTCTACCTGTTAGGTCTTCAAGTGCGTTAGCTGCTTGGTCCTTTAAGTCAAATGGAGTTTTAGAATTGAGAACAAAAAAAAATTCAAATTTAAAAGCTTATTATCAAAAAGCTAATAAACTCTATGGTGATAGATTCTGGGTTGACTTTAATGGAGAATTACTGAATCCAAGAATAATAAAAGGAAATGGACCTGTTAAAGAAATTAGATTAGGAAAGCCTGTTAGTGGTATTACAAGATTAGTTATTGAATTCGTTCCTCAAAAAAGTATTAATCCTTATCAATTAAAGTTGATCGGAGTAGATGAAAATAAGTGGAAAATAAAGCTTACTTCTTTTTCACTAAATTCTTTCAAGACAATGAAGGAAGGAAATGTCTCACAAACTCCTGTTACATATACTAAGAAACAAAAGTTAGTTACTTTAAGAGATGTCAATTTGGGTACTACAGATCTTCCTAACATTAAAAGAAACAAATATTCTGTAGTTATTGACCCTGGGCATGGAGGCGCAGATTCTGGAGCAGTAGGAATAGATGGTTTAAAAGAAACCGATGTTGTTTTGGATGTTTCAAAGATTGTTACCAAATTACTTCAAGAAAAAGGTGTTAGTGTGAAAATGACCAGAAATAAAGAAGTAGAGGTTGATTTGTCCCCAAGGGTTGCACTCGCAAATAAAATAAATTCAGATATTTTCGTTAGTATTCATGCAAATGCTTCGAGAGGAAAAAAAAGATATATTAATGGAATTGAGACTTTTTATTACTCTGGATGGAAGGGAAGGCTACTAGCTGAGAAAATACAAAAAGAGATGTTAAAAGTTTCTCCAGGTAGTCCCGATAGAGGTGTTAGGAGGGGAAGATATTTTGTAATTAAGAGAACTAATATGCCTGCAGTTCTTGCGGAGATAGGCTTTGTTACTGGTAGATTAGATGCTAGAAGACTTGAAAAGCGAATTCACAGAAGAAGAGTTGCATTTGCAATCGCTAAAGGTATTCTTGAATATTTTAAGAGAGTAGGTTGAAAATAAGATTAGGAATATTTGACAGTGGTATTGGAGGTTTTAGTGTTTTAAAATCACTTCTTTCAATAAGAACAGATGTTGAAGTTATTTATTTAGCGGATGTTGATAGAATTCCATATGGCGAAAAAGATAATAAGGAGATTAGAAATATCGCAATTCAAATATCAAATTGGTTTAAGGAAAAGGAAATTGATGCACTTTTAATAGCTTGCAATACAACAAATGCATGTGCTTTAGACATTTTGCAGAATACTTTAAACATACCTTGTTTTGATTTGATAACTTCAGTGGCTGGTACTATTACATCTAATTCAGTTGGTATACTTGCAACAACTGCAACTGTTAAATCATCTTTTTATAAAATTATTATCAACAAAAGAAATCCTGATATCAAAGTCTTCCAACAAGCATGTCCTCAATTTGTATCAGAAATAGAAAAGAATTCTATTGATTATAAAAAAATAAATTATCTCGCAGATTTATATTTAAGGCCATTAATGAAAAAAAACATTAGTGAAATAATCCTTGGATGTAGTCATTATCCTTTAATTATTGAGATTCTTAGAAAAAAAATATCATTAGATATAAAAATTATTGATCCTTCAATAGCTCTTACAAATAACTTAAATAAACACTTTAATCCAACAGAAAAATTTGATAAAAGTAATATATATGGCAATGTAGAATTTTTTGCTACTGGAAAGATTGACGAATTTTCTATAAAAGTGACAAATTGGTTAAAAATTAATAAAAAAATTACTTTAGTTAACCTACGAAGAGAGGCATGATTCCTTTAGTATGTAATAGAGGTAAATATGAAGACAGTAACAGAGCTATTACAACCAGTTGAAAAAGATCTTGAAGATCTTGTCTCAGAACTGAAAAATTTAATTGGGGCTGGGCACCCTATATTACAAGCTGCTGCAGAGCATTTATTTTCTGCAGGTGGAAAAAGATTAAGACCAGGGATTGTTTTATTAATTTCTAAAGCTATTTCAGTAGATTCTTCTTTGTCAACAAAACATAAAAGATTGGCAGAGATAACTGAAATGATTCATACAGCATCATTAGTCCATGATGATGTAGTTGATGAATCTTCCATGAGAAGAGGTGTTGAGACAGTTCATAGTAGATTTAATACGAGGGTCGCTGTTCTTGCTGGAGATTTTTTGTTCGCTCAATCTAGTTGGCATTTAGCAAATTTGGATAACGTTGATGTAGTTAAGTTACTAAGTAGAGTGATTATGGATTTAGCAGAGGGGGAAATTAAGCAAAATTTAAATAGATATGATTCTGGTCAGACTTTTTCAAAATACATAAATAAAAGTTATTGTAAAACTGCATCACTTATAGCTAATAGTTGTAAAGCAGCAGGTGTTTTAAGTGAAATTAGCGGTGATAAATTGGAGATGCTTTATGAATTTGGAAAAAATATAGGTTTGGCATTTCAAGTAGTAGACGATATTTTAGATTTCACAGGAAATGATAAACAATTAGGAAAACCAGCCGTTAGTGATCTTGCAAGTGGTTATTTAACCGCTCCAGTTTTATATGCATTAGAGGAGAATAAGAATTTGTCTGTTTTAATTGATAGAGAATTAGCAGAAAAAGATGATTTAAATAATGCATTAGAAATAATTATGAGTTCTAGTGCTATCAAGAAATCACGGGTATTAGCAGAAGATTTTGCTACTCATTCAAAAGATGCAATTTTGTGGTTACCTGAATCAGAGTATAAAAGGGCTCTAATGGCATTACCTGAATTTGTATTGAGTCGTCTTTATTAGAGATATAAATATTTTTATTTAAATACCATTAATTTTGTGTTGGAAATTTTATTATTTTTGCTTCAATTTAATTAATACAAAAAAAAATGAAACTTAACAAAAAAAATTCAATTAATAATATTCTTGAAGAAAATAGAATTTTCCCGCCATCAAAAGACTTTTCTCAAAATGCTTTAATCAAGGATTTTAAAGAATTAAATGAATTAAAGGAAGCGGCAAAAAAAAATCCAATAAAATTTTGGGATGATTATGCTAAATCTGAAATAGATTGGTTTGAGCCATATCAAACTGTTTTAGATGATAAAAATGCCCCCTTTTTTCAGTGGTTCCCTGAAGGTAAACTTAATATTTCATACAATTGTTTAGATAGGCATATAAAAAATGGTCTTTCTGATAAAACAGCTTTGATATGGCAAGGAGAACCTGGTGATGATAAAAAATTCACTTATAGCGAGCTCCTTAAGGAGGTTTGTAAATCAGCTAATGGTCTTAAATCAATAGGTGTAAAGAAGGGAGATTTGGTATGTATTTATATGCCGATGATACCTGAAGCAATGTTTGCAATGCTTGCTTGTGCGAGAATTGGAGCTCAACACTCAGTCGTTTTTGGAGGATTTTCTTCAGAATCCTTAAAAGATAGATTGATCGATGGAAATGCAAAGTTTGTTATTACGGCAGATGGGGGATATCGAAAAGATAAAGAAATTGAATTAAAGAAGGCAGTCGATTTAGCTCTTGAAGCTGGTGCAAATGAAATAGTTGAAAAAGTTATAGTTGTGCAAAGAATCAAAAAAGAAATTTATATGGATTCATCTAGAGATTTATGGTGGCAAGAATTGATTCAAAATCAAGATGAGTGGTGCGAGCCTGAAATAATGAATAGTGAAGATCGATTATTTGTACTATATACTTCAGGTTCAACAGGAAAACCTAAAGGTGTAGTTCATACTACTGCAGGTTATAATTTATGGTCACATTTAACTTTTAAATGGGTATTTGACATAAAGAAGGACGATATCTATTGGTGTACTGCTGATGTAGGCTGGATAACTGGTCATTCCTATATAGTTTACGGTCCATTATCAAATGGAGCTACAACTCTAATGTATGAAGGAGTTCCAAGGGCTTCTAATCTTGGCGCATTTTGGGAAGTTATTCAGAAATATAAAGTATCTATTTTCTATACTGCCCCTACGGCTATAAGGTCTTTCATGAAGTCTGGACGAGAGATCCCAGATCAATATGATCTCTCAAGTTTGAGACTTTTGGGGACAGTAGGTGAACCTATTAATCCCGAAGCTTGGGTTTGGTATAAGAATGTGATAGGCAAAAATAAATGTCCAATTGTTGATACCTGGTGGCAAACAGAAACTGGGGGCATAATGGTAAGCCCTATCCCTGGGGCTGTTGATGCTAAGCCTGGTTCAGCTACTTTTTCACTCCCAGGAATAGACGTTTCAATTGTGAATAAAGACGGTGAAGAAGTTAATTCAAATGAGGGAGGATATTTAATAATTAAAAAGCCTTGGCCAGGAATGATGCGAACTATTCATGGTGATCCAGATAGGTTTAAAAAAAGTTATTGGGAATTTTTCCCCTTGAAGGATGAAAATTATGTTTATTTCGCGGGAGATGGGGCACGTATTGATAGTGATGGTTATTTATGGATAATGGGAAGAGTTGATGATGTAATAAGTGTATCTGGTCATAGATTAGGCACTATGGAAATAGAATCAGCATTAGTTAGTCATGAATCGGTTGCAGAAGCTGCAGTGGTTGGTAGAAAAGATACTATAAAAGGAGAATCTATAGTTGCATTTGTTTCATTAGAGAAAAATTTCCAGAAATCTCTAAATTTGATCAATGAATTAAAGCAACATGTTGTTAATGAGATTGGAATAATTGCTAAGCCAGAGAAAATAATAATATCTGATGCACTCCCGAAGACCAGAAGTGGAAAAATTATGAGAAGAATATTACGATCATTAGCCTCAGGAGAAGAAGTAAGTGGCGATATTAGTACTTTAGAAGATAGTTCAGTGTTGGAAAAATTGAAAGAAGATAGCTAAGTAAAATTATCAATTAAATGAGAAATTTTTTTGATTGTTTTTCTTTTGAGATTATCATCTGCCCATTTCCCAAGAAAGTCTTCTCTTAAACCTGCACTTGCAATTAAAGTATGATTACCTTTCATTAAAAATCCTTTGGTTTCATCATTTTCTCTAAGTTTTAAAGTCGATAGAAGAGATTCAGTTTGATCTAATTTGTCATCATCAAACTTTATCAATAAATTTTTATTCTGGATGTATGTATTATTAATAATTTTTAGCGTTCTTTTAGGACTGGGACTGAATTCACTTCTAAATTCAAATTTTTGTGAAATATTTTTTAAAAGAGGAATTGAATTATTTGCCGAAAAGTTATTAAAACTTATAGAAATAAATTTCTCGCAATTCCTTCCCCCATCTGGACTAATTAAGTGCAGTTTACAACCTAAACTGTGACCTACTCTTACTGTCTTAAGTTCTTTATTTAGTCTCTTAGAGAGGACTTTTTTGCAACTTTTAAAATCTTTTAATGCGTTATAAGATATTTCTTGATGATCAAACTGTGGAATATATCTATATGCGTGGACTGCATAATTTTTTTGCAGTAAATTCTCAATAAATCTTTTATAAGCAAAATCAGGTCTTGTTGCTAAATAACTTCCTCCAATAAATTCAATTATTTTTTTAGGATTAGATGGCCAATAACAGTTTGTATTAAATTGGAATTTTTTGAAGAACATTTACTTTTCAAATATACTGGAATTTGATTATCGCGAAGCTAAAAAGTTTTTCTAATTGGATTATTTAAATAATATTAATTTAAGAGAAATTTTTATTAAATGCGTCAATATAAAATTAGTAATTTATTCATTAAAATTGGAAAAATTTAGTAATGATAATTTAGATCAACTAGATTTTATTAATAAACAGTTTAAAAAAATCCCAAATAAGAACGGGTTTATTCAATCAGATGATTTGATTATGGACACTACTCCTAATAAAAAGGCTGTGGAATCAATTCTTATATTAGATACTGAAACTACTGGATTAGATGAAAATAATGATGAGGTTATTGAGATAGGTTGTATCCTTTTTAATGTTCCTTTCAAATCTGTTCTTTCACAGTTATCTTTTTTGTTGCCAGTAGAGACAAATGCTGCTGAATTTATTAATGGAATCCCAGTGGATGTTTCAAATGTCATGCAGCCCTGGAAGGAGGGAATGCAATTCTTTTTAAGACTTGTTGCAGCCAGCGATTTTATAGTTGCTCATAATGCTGCTTTTGATAAGAAATGGTTTGGGAAGGGTAATTTACCATCTTTAGATAAAAAATGGATATGTAGTTTAGATGATATAAATTGGTCATTTAAAAAAAATATCAAAAGTAGACCATCCGTTACAGATCTTGCCTTGGGTTTTAATATTCCAGTTTGGAATTTACATAGGGCTTTAGCAGACTGTTATTACATTTCAGAGGTATTTAAGAAAATTGATAATCTTGAAGACATTTTACTTAAAGCTACTGAACCTAAATATTTGTATAAAGCAATGGTAAGTTATGAGGATAGATCATTAGCAAAAAATGCTGGTTTTAGATGGAATAGTCCTGTTCAGGGAGCATGGACGAGGAAGTTGTCTGAAACTGAAGCAACGGAGTTGGATTTTAAAGTTGAAATTTTAAATTAATATTTCTTATATTTATTTAATGTGAATTACACGGCATCCATTTATCTCCCATCTTATGAGCCCCCATGCATCCAAGGGTTTCAGCTATATTTTCTGCCTCTTGTCTAGTGTTAAAAAGCATACTTCCTTGCTTTGAAAATGATTCACCCTTAATTTGAGATTTATTCTCTAAATGATGATTATGAATCCCTTTTCTAGGTGAATATTCCCAAACACCCATTGTGGTAATACCTGAAGAGATTATTCCCATTCCTACAATAGATAAATTTAAAATACCCATTGCAACTGCTCCAAAAGAAAAAACACCCATTGGAACAATTCCTATACTCACAACTCCCATTGGAACAATACCAATAGAAATTATTCCAAGTGGTGCTATACCAAAAGCAACTTTTTTGGGTTTAGTTCCACAATGTTGAATATCTGATGTTTTCTCTTTTTCCAAAATTTACTAGATTCTTAAGTTAAAATTATTACATGATGAGTACTACTTAGATTTATTATTTACTCAAAATTAAAATCTTGAATTATTTATTATCTTGAATAACTTAAAAAATCTCAGAGGAACTACAGATCTTCTTCCTGAACAATTGAAGAAATGGCAAAATGTTGAAAATATTATTAAAGAGCAATTATTAAGAGCTCATGTAAGAGAAATTAGAACACCTATTATTGAAATGACAGAACTATTTGTAAGAGGTATTGGAGAAGGTACGGATGTAGTTAATAAAGAAATGTATACATTTATAGATAGAGGTGAAAGATCATGCACACTTCGTCCAGAGGGTACCGCTTCAGTAGCTAGGGCAGTGGTTAATAATGGGAATTTAAAAGGAACTTTTAATAAATTATGGTATATGGGGCCGATGTTTAGGTATGAGAGGCCACAGGCAGGGAGGCAAAGGCAGTTTCATCAGTTAGGAGTAGAATTTATTGGATATGAATCTCCTAATAGCGATATCAAAATCATCTCTCTAGCTTGGGACATATTGCAGAAATTAGGTATAAGTGAATTAAATTTAGAAATAAATAGTCTTGGAGATAATATTGATAGAGAAAACTATAAAATAGCTTTTTTAAAATGGCTTAAAGATAATTTTGATCATCTTGATCAAGACTCAAAAGCAAGAGTAAATAAAAACCCCCTTAGGATACTCGATTCAAAAAATCCCCATACACAGAGACTTTTAGAAAATGCCCCAAAATTAAATCAATTTTTATCTGAAAAAAGCTTAGTAAGATATTCCTTTATTAAAAATCAGCTCGAATTTTTAAAAATTCCTTATGTTGAAAATCTAAAATTGGTTAGAGGACTAGATTATTACAGTCATACAGCTTTTGAAATTACAAGTGGAGCTTTGGGCTCTCAAGCAACTGTTTGTGGAGGAGGAAGATACGATGATCTAATTGATCAAATGGGAGGTGATAAAACACCAGCTATTGGATTTGCAATTGGATTAGAAAGATTGATATTAATCGCTGGGAAAAGTTTAGAAAAAGCTCGAGATCCAGATATTTATATTGTTAATAAGGGAGAATTAGCAGAATCGCTCGGGATAGTTTTATCTAGAAAATTAAGTGACTTTGATTTGATAACAGAATTAGATTTGAGTGGATCCTCTTTCTCAAGGCAATTTAAAAAAGCTAATAAATGTAACGCAAAAAGTGTTGTGGTTATTGGAGATGAAGAGGCTATGAAAAATGAATTTACAATAAAATTATTTAATAATAGTAATGAAAGTAATAATGAGTTAAGAATATCCATTGAAGATAATGCTAAGTTAGAAGAATGGATTTTAAAAAATCTAAATTTAAATATTTCCTCAAAAAAATGAGCATTAAGCAAGCTTTAGCAAAGCTTTTTATAAGTATAAAAGATAATTACTTTAGTAAAATATTTAAAAAAAGATCTATATTAAAATTTAATAAAAATAATTTATATTCTTGGATGAATTTAACTAAAAAAGAAAGATTTAATTTGTCTAAAAGAGATTCTATGATTTATTCAATAGAAAGAAAGAATTTATTAAAAAAAATTAGAAATGAATACAAAAACACTATTGATAAAAATTAATATTTAATTGTGGAAATTTATTGGACTTCTAAAAATTCAATTAAGGGATTAAAACACTTTGTTCTTGTTAATCAATACGAATTAAAAAAAGAGTATTTTTTAGATTTTGTATCTGTTTTAGATGAATCAATCAGTTTTACAATTTCAAAAAAAGTTTTCGAGGAATCATGTCTATGGATACAAGGTTGGCATGATATTGAGAGAGATAATATTGATATTAAAGAATATTTAGAATTCAAATCATCAATAAGAGAATATAAATCCAAAAAAATTTTTCTTAAAGAGACATCGACATTTAATATTTCTTAATTAATTTACATTAAAGCAAAAGCTTTTTATAGGAAGAGAATACAAATTTATTTTGCAATAAATTTCTTGCAGGTACTTCCTTGCCGCATAGATAAACGTTATCAAGGTATATCAATATCTTAGAAAATAATGTTAGAAAATGTATGGTATCCATGTGGCTTGGCAGCAGAGAAGTTGGGAATAAAAGAAAGTGAATTATCCGAATT